>CALGTJ010000306.1 GCA_937901435.1 uncultured Rhodobacter sp.
TGTCTCACCGCAAAACAAAGCGGCCGCCCCAATCAGGGCGGCCTCAAGTCAACAGCGTTTCAGATAGGAAAACAGAGGCTTACATGCGCGAAGCGACGTTTTCCCAGTTGACCAGATTGTCGAGGAAGTTGGTCAGATAGGCCGGGCGCTTGTTGCGGAAGTCGATGTAATAGGAATGCTCCCACACATCACAGCCCAGCAAGGCGGTCTGGTTGAAACACAGCGGGTTCACGCCGTTTTCGGTCTTGGTCACCGCCAGCGAGCCGTCGGCGTTTCTCACCAGCCAGCACCAGCCAGAGCCAAACTGCCCCGCGCCCGCAGCCGAGAACTGTTTTTTGAACTCGTCCACCGAGCCAAAGCTTTCGGACAGCGCCTTTTCCAACTCACCGGGCATCGCGCCGGGGTTGGGCCCCATCATTTCCCAGAACTGGTTGTGGTTCCAGAGCTGGCTGATGTTGTTGAAAATACCGTTCTGCGCGACGGAAGTCGCGTTATAAGTGCCGGTGATGATCTCTTCGAGGGTCTTGCCCTCCCACTCAGTCCCCGCAATCGCCGCATTGCCGTTGGTAACATAGGCGTTGTGGTGCAGGTCGTGGTGGTATTCCAGCGTCTCTTTCGACATGCCAGCCCCGGCCAGCGCGTCGTGAGCATATGGAAGATCGGGAAGTTCGAAAGCCATGTTGGTCCCCCTTGGAGGTTGTTTGCGTCTTGTGCTTGATGAAGCGCAGAGGGGTTGAACGTCAAGCCCTAACCCGCGTCGTTTGCGCCCCTATCACCTCTAGACATGGGGGTTTGTCAGAGCTTCTCAAGGCAAGAGCGCATATTTAACAGGATCTCAGGCGAGATCGAAAAATCCGACCTCGCTGCCCGGCAAGGCGGCAGATTTGAGAATATCGAACACATATTGCGCCACAGAACGGAAGCAGATCACATAGGCCGTACCCGTCTCGTCGATCCAGAACGCGGCGGGCACCTGAGCCAGCCGAGAGCGGCGCAGGGTGCCGGGTTCCAGCGCGCCGGGTGCCGTGTCGGCGGGGCTGAGTTTGGCAAGCACCTCGCGCGGATCGCCCCCGCTCAAGCACAGCATGGCGCGCGCGTCAGAGACATTGGCAACAAGGTCATGCGTGCCTTTGAGCACCTCGGTGAGTTGTGCAGTGGCGGCGTGGGCGGTGTCGTAGGCGCACAGGATCAGGATCTCGTCGGGGGACATCCAGCAGAGGCCGGATTCAGAGGTGCCCGTGAGGCTCAGTTTGCCCGGAAAATCACAGCCCGCCAGATCGCAGGCCGCCTTTTGCAGCGCCGCAGACGACAGATCGCCACGCAGGGTGATCATACCGCGCGCGCCACTGTCACTTACGCGCGTAAAGCCTTGATAAGACGCGCCTTTGAGGGCGGATACCACGTTAGACATTCTGCTTTTTCCCCTCTGGGTCAAAGAAGACCGGGTTGACGATGCGGGCCTGCACGACCTCTCCGCTGGATTTTGGGCCACCGACCTTTGGGAAGTCGAGCACTTCGCCCATCCGGTCAGGGCCCCGTTCCACCAACCCAATGGCGATGCCCTTGTTCAACGTGGGCGAATGGTAGGTAGAGGTCACGCGGCCTTGGGTGTTGCGCTGGCCGTTGGCGTTCTTGCCCGGTGCGACCGCATAGGCCCCGTCCGGCAGGACAGAGCCGTCCAGCGTTTCCAGACCGACCAGTTTCCAGCGTTTGGGATCGGTCATATGCGGGCGTTCTTGGGCGCGCTTGCCAAGGTAGTCGGTCTTTTTCTTGGAGATCGCCCAGTCCAGACCCAGATCCTGCGGAATGACCGTGCCGTCAGTTTCGTCGCCAATCATGATAAAGCCTTTTTCAGCCCGCATGATATGCAGCGCCTCGGTGCCATAGGGCATGGCGTCGAATTCTCGGCCCACCTCTATCAGCGCATCCCAAAAGGCCTGTCCCTGATGGGCATCCACAGCAATCTCGTAGGACAATTCCCCTGAGAAACTAATGCGATAGACGCGGACCTTAAAGTCACCAAGTTGACCATCGGCCCAAGCCATGAAGGGCAGCGTTTCCTCTGACATATCCATGCCACCCAGCAGATCCAACGCCTCGCGCGCCTTTGGGCCGACCACGGCGACCTGTGCGTATTGTTCCGTCAGATTGACCGTGTAGACCTGCCAGTCCCACCATTCGGTTTGCAGCCATTCCTCCATATGGGCATGGATCCGGTCCGCGCCACCGGAAGTGGTGTGGCAAAGAAAAGTCTCGTCGTCGATGCGCGCAACCACGCCGTCATCGCTGAGAAAGCCGTTTTCAGAGCACATCAAGCCATAACGGCAACGGCCCGGTTTCAGGCTCGACATCATGTTGGTGTAGAGCATGTCAAGGAATTTGCCCGCATCCGGTCCCTTGACAAGGATCTTGCCCAGCGTGGAAGCGTCAAGAAAACCAAGCCCTTGGCGGGTGTTCTTCACCTCGCGCGCGACGGCCTGTTCTGTGGTTTCGCCCGCGCGTTTGTAACAATAGGGACGCCGCCAGTGGCCGACCGGTTCCCAAAACGCGCCATTGGCCTCGTGCCAGTCGTGCATGGGCGTGCGGCGCAGCGGCTGAAAGATCTCGCCGCGCGCCTCACCTGCAATCGCGCCCATGGAAATCGGGGTGTAAGGCGGGCGAAAGGTGGTGGTGCCGACCTGTGGGATCTCTGCATTCAAAGCTTTAGACAGCACGGCAAGGCCATTGATATTACTTAGCTTCCCCTGATCCGTGGCCATCCCGAGCGTGGTGTAGCGTTTGGTGTGTTCGACGCTTTCAAAGCCTTCGCGCGCAGCAAGTTGCACGTCAGAGACTTTGACGTCGTTCTGATAGTCGAGCCACATTTTCTGGCGCAATTTAATGTCGGCGCCCTGCGGCATGATCCAGACCGGGGTCATAGGTGCCTGGTTTTCGGGGGCGGCTGTTGGAGGAGCTGCGTCCTCGGCCGTGAATCCGGCCTCCTCCGCAGCGGTACGGCCTTGTTTCGCGGCGTCTGCGAGGACCTCTGTCGTGCTGAGAACGCCGTTGGCGATGCCTGCAACCCGCACAAAACCCTGACCCTGCGCGCCGGTTGGCGGGCGGGTGGCGTCGGGGCGGAAGTGGGCCATCGCGTCGTCCCAGATCAGCTTGCCACCGCAATGGGACCAGAGGTGCACCACGGGCGACCAGCCGCCGGACATGGCGACCGCGTCACAGGCGATCTCTTCGAGGACCGCGCCTTCGCCGGCTTGCATCGCGAGGCTGATGCCCTCGACCTTGCGACGCCCTTTGACCTTGGCGATGGCTTTGCCCATTTCGACACGGATGCCAAGGTCGCGGGCCGAACGGATGAGGGGGCTGTCGGCCTGCGGGCGCGCGTCGATGATCACGGGAACAGCCAGACCGGCCTTTTTAAGTGTGATGGCCGTGCGATAGGCGTCGTCGTTGTTGGTCACGACCACCGTGCGGTCACCGGGCGAAACGGCCCAGTTTTCCACGTAATCGCGCACGGCAGAGGCCAGCATCACGCCGGGCAGGTCGTTTCCCGCAAAGCTGAGCGGGCGTTCGATCGCGCCAGTGGCGGTGATCACTTGCTTGGCGCGGATCTTCCACAGGCGGTGGCGCGGCAGGCCGGGTTGGGGGTCGTGGTCGGTCAGGCGTTCGTAGGCGAGGACATAGCCGTGGTCATAGACCCCTGCCCCCATGCAGCGGGTCCGAACATCGATATTATCTTTTTGATCAAGCCTTTCCACGGCGTTCTTCACCCACTCACCTGTGTCCATCCCATCGATCTGCGCGCCATCCACAGGCGCGCGGCCACCCCAATGGGCGGTTTGTTCGATCAACATGACCTTTGCGCCGGATGCCGCGGCGGATTGCGCGGCCGTGATCCCGGCGATGCCGCCGCCGATGACCAGCACATCCACATGCACATGAAACTGCTCATAGATATCCGCGTCACGGTCTTTGGGGGCTTTGCCAAGGCCAGCCGCCTTACGGATGATCGGCTCGAACACATGTTTCCACGCAGGTGCCGGGGCCATGAAGGTTTTATAGTAGAACCCAGCGGGCATGACGCGGCTGGCGTAGTTGTTCAGCACACCGATATCATATTCGAGGCTGGGCCAATGGTTCTGGCTTTCAGCCGTCAGCCCGTCGAACAGCTCTGTCGTTGTCGCGCGTTGGTTGGGCTCGAACTGGCCGCCCTTACCGAGGTTGACAAGCGCGTTGGGTTCCTCGGCGCCAGAAGCGACGATGCCACGCGGGCGGTGGTATTTGAACGAGCGGCCCACCAGCGTCTGCCCGTTGGCGAGCAGCGCCGAGGCCAGCGTATCGCCGGGATGGCCCGTCATGCGTTTGCCGTTGAAGGTGAACTCGATCTGGCGGTCACGGTTCAGGAGGCGGCCGGTTTTGGCGAGGCGGGTGCTCATGCTCTGGCCCCCTCGCGGGTTGAGGGGTTTTTTTGAGTATTTTTGCCAAGATGAAGGATCAAGAGACGGCTCCCTTTTGCCAGTCGGGGCGTTTGGCGGTGATGGCGTCTTTGATGGCCTGGGGCGGTTCGAAGACCTGGGCGGAATAGGTGCCGAAGACCTCTAGCGTGACCGTGCAGCGGGCGGCGTGGAACCACTTGCCGCAGCCGTTGGAATGGCGCCAGCGTTCGAAATGCACGCCTTTGAGGTTGTGGCGGGCGAAGAGGTAGGTTTCGAAGTCCTCATCGCTCGCGCCGGGGCCGGAGCGCGTTATATGCGCCTCGCCGCCGGGGGCGAGTTCGGTTTCATCCGCGTCGATGCCGCAGTAGGGGCAGTTGAGGATTAGCATGGGCTTGCCTCCTTGCTAGAAGATCGAAGAATTAGAAATTGTTTGTCGAGTAAGTTCTCAACAAAGACGCCCCACGGATCCGAACGTCTCACATTTTGCTTTACTCTCGTAAGATTTCCAATAATTCTTGCGTTCCACATGTTGCGCAAGAATATTCTCTTGACAAAAAATGCGGTTTGGAACAGCGAGAACATCCACAGAGTTGTCCACAAAAAGATACAATTTGCCATTCGTCTAACGCACTGGATAGTCTTTAGAAATAACGATTCGACCAAAAACAAGAGACGAGGCAAAAAATGAAGAGCAACTATGTTACCAGCTTGGAATGGGATCAACACGAGCACGAAAGCCGACTTCGAAAGCTGCAACCAATTCACAAAGCTGCGGAAGCGCATTATGAAGAGAAAAAGCGCATCGTCGAAGTAAAAGCGAATGAACTCGCCCACGCTAAAGAGGAAAGCAAAACAGCCCATGAAGAATTTCGTGAGATTCACACAGTAGTGTCTTTGATCAAACAACAACTCGGCGAAATTCAAAGTGAACTTTCTGAGAACTTCGGTTAAACGAATGGCTAGAACCATCAATGCGCCACCCCCGCCGCCACGCTTTCGTCGATGAACCGGCCCTCGCGGAAGCGGTTGAGGCCGAATTCATCCGTTAGGGGCGAGCTGCCTTTGGCCATCAGTTCCGCCATGGCCCAGCCGGAGCCGGGGATCGCCTTGAAGCCGCCTGTGCCCCAGCCGCAGTTGACGAAGATGCCCTCGACCGGGGTTTTGGACAGGATGGGCGAGCGGTCGCCGGTGACATCCACGATGCCGCCCCATTGGCGCAGCATTTTCAGGCGCGAGATCATCGGGAAGGTTTCGACCAGCGCGCGCACGGTTTCTTCGATGTGGTGAAAGCTGCCGCGCTGGGTGTAGTTGTTATAACCGTCGGTGCCGCCGCCGATGACCATTTCGCCCTTGTCAGACTGGCTCATATAGCCGTGCACGGTGTTGGCCATGACGACCACATCCATGCAGGGTTTGATCGGCTCGCTGACGAGGGCTTGCAGGGCGACGCTTTCGATGGGCAGGCGGAACCCGGCCATGGCGGCGACGTGGCTGGCGTGACCCGCGACGACCATGCCCAGCTTGGTGCAGCCGATGTCGCCGCGCGATGTGGTGACGCCGGTGACGCGGCCAGCCTCGGTCTTGACGCCCGTCACCTCGCATTGCTGGATGATGTGGATGCCCATATCGGAACAGGCGCGCGCATAGCCCCAGGCAACAGCGTCATGGCGGGCGGTGCCGCCGCGCGCCTGCCACAGACCCCCGAGGACCGGATAGCGCGGGCCGTCGATGTTCATGATCGGGCAAAGCTCCTTGACGCGGTGAGGTCCGATGAATTCGGTCTTGACCCCTTGCAGGGCGTTGGCATGGGCGGTGCGCTGGTAGCCGCGGACCTCGTGGTGGGTTTGGGCCAGCATGATGACGCCGCGCGGCGAGAACATGACGTTGTAGTTGAGGTCCTGCGACATGGTTTCATAGAGGCTGCGCGCTTTTTCGTAGAGAGCGGCAGAGGGGTCTTGCAGGTAGTTCGAGCGGATGATGGTGGTGTTGCGCCCGGTATTGCCGCCGCCCAGCCAGCCTTTTTCGAGCACCGCGATGTTGGTCAGGCCAAAATTCTTGCCAAGGTAATAGGCGGTGGCAAGGCCGTGCCCGCCGGCCCCGATGATGATGATGTCATAGTGCTTGCGCGGTTCGGGCGAGGCCCATGCGCGTTCCCAGCCCATGTGCTGGCGCAGGGCTTCTTTGGCGATGGCGAAGGCGGAATAGCGTTTCATCTGGGCGAATCCTTGGGCTGTGCGTCCCCATGTCTTGAGCGCTTTAATGCCGCCAAGTGCGGGTAATGCCAAGGTGGGGAACGGCACCTGTACCTGCGTAAGCGACATCTGATCACGACATGCTGACGCAGGGCGGGGCATTGGGGCTTTTGCAAAGGGCTACGCGTCTATAGATGAGGAGCAGGCAGAGCGGAGGAGCGATGTTTTTCTGGGGAATTGCGGGCGCATTGGCGCTGATTGTCGGGGCGTTGCTGATCATGGCGATGCTGCGCACGCGTGCGCAGTCGGTGGTGTCGGGGGCTGCGCTGGATGTGCAGGTCTACCGCGACCAGCTGGGCGAGGTGGAACGGGATCTGGCGCGCGGCGTGATTACGCCCGAAGAGGCGGACCGGGTGCGGGTCGAGGTGTCGCGCCGTCTGCTGGAGGCGGACAAGCAGGCCGGATCGGCGCGGCAGGCCACGCAGGCCCCACAGGGCGTGTCGGTTGTGGGCGGTATCGCGGTCGGACTGGTGGTGATTGGCGGTGCATTCGGGCTGTATACGCAGATCGGCGCGCCGGGCTATCCGGATCTGCCGCTCAAGCTGCGGCTGGAAATGGCAGGCAATACCATGGCGATCCGCCCGACACAGGCGGTGGCAGAGGCCAATATCGACACGCCCTTTACGCCTGCTCCGGATCTGGACCCGCAATTTCTGGATCTGATGGCAAAGCTGCGCGCAGCGGTCAAGGAAAACCCCGAAGAGTTGCGCGGGCAGATGTTGCTGGCGCGCAATGAATCCGTGATTGGCAATTACGCAGCGGCCTATAAGGCGCAGGCAAAGGCGATTGCGCTGAAGGGCGACGACGCGCAGGCGGATGATTACGGCACTTTGGCCGATCTGATGATTTTGACCGTGAATGGCTATGTCTCGCCAGAGGCAGAGGCCGCGCTCAAGACTGCACTAGAGATGGACCCGCGCAACGGCCCTGCGCGCTATTACAGCGGGTTGATGTATGCGCAGAACGGTCGCCCTGATCTGGCGTTTCGCATTTGGCGCGGTCTGTTAGAGCAAAGCCGCCCAGAGGCGCCGTGGTATCAACCGATTGCCGCGCAGATCGAACAGCTCGCGGCCTTGGCGGGTGTCCGTTACGCGCTGCCGACGGCACCTGTGATGCCGCCTGCCGGGATGCCACCGGGTCGGGGCCCAAGTGCGGCGGATATGGCGGCGGCCTCTGATATGACGGCAGAGGATCGTCAGGCAATGATCCGCAGCATGGTGGATGGTCTGGCAGAGCGTCTGGCCGATGAGGGCGGCCCGCCAACGGAATGGGCACGCCTGATCACGGCACTTGGTGTCTTGGGTGACACAGAACGCGCGGGCGCGATCTGGACAGAGGCGCAGTCGGTGTTTGGCGCGTCTGCCGAGGCGATGGCGATCCTGCGCCCTGCGGCTGAGGGCGCGGGTGTGGTGCAATGAATAGTCCTGTGAGTGGTTTCCTTTGATTTTCGAGGATATCACAGAATATGCCAGCGCCCTGCCCCAGATGCGCGGTCTGGCGGGACATGGTTTGGCTGGGCTGGATCTGGGGACGGTGACCATTGGTGTGGCCGTCTCTGACCGGATGCTGTCGGTGGCGACTCCGCTAGAGACGATCAAGCGCAAGAAGTTCGGGCTGGATGCGGCGCGGCTGCTAGAGATCTGCACAGCGCGCGTGATCGGCGGGATCATTCTGGGGCTGCCGTTCAATATGGATGGCTCTGAGGGGCCAAGGTGTCAGTCGACGCGGGCGTTTGCGCGCAATCTGTCAAAGCTGACGGACCTGCCCATCGGCTATTGGGATGAACGCCTGTCAACGGTGGCGGCGGAACGCGCGCTGCTTGAGGCGGATACGTCACGCAAACGTCGCGCAGAGGTGATTGATCATGTGGCGGCGGGGTATATCTTGCAGGGTGTGTTAGACCGCTTGCGGCATTTAAGGGCGAATCAATGAGCGAAAGTGAGATCTGGAGCCGGGACGAAATCGAGAGCCCCTGCGTGCGGATCTGCGTGGTCCACCCGGAGGCGCGGCTGTGTACCGGGTGCTTGCGCTCGATTGACGAGATCACGCGCTGGTCAAAGATGAGCGTGGAGGAGCGGCGCGTCGTGATGGCAGAGTTGCCGGCGCGCGTTGGCAAAGTCGTACAGCGGCGCGGCGGACGCGAGGCCCGTCTGAAGCGGGCGCTATAATCTTTTCGGGTCGCTCTTATCCGTCAGGTCTTTCTTATCCGTCTTATCAGAATGTGGGCAGGTGCCCTGCCCGCTTTATGTGCCGCGTCCCTGCCGTTGGCAGGGTCACGGCGGCGGGCGCTTGGTTTCTGGTTTGGACAATCAGCGAAGGTCAAGCCAGGTTGAGATCGGGCCGGTCAGTTCCGGTCTGAAATAGGCGATCATACGTCCCTCTGGCGGGGCCTTTGCGCCCGTCTGCCACGGCGCAACCCCATGCAGGGCAAGGCGGTGCATCAGGTAGGCCTCGCCCGGATTGGCATGCACGAGAACGCGTTTGCAGCTGGCAAAGACCTCGCGGCGGGCCGCGGTATAGGCGCTGGTGAGGTCGGTATTGGGCCAGTCTTGCGGCGGGATCGGATCGAGGCGCTGTTTGAGGGCGGCGCGGATCACCTCGTGGCTGCCTTCCCAGATCACCAGCGGGCTTGCGCCGGGATCGGTTTGGGTCATCGGCAGGCCCAGCACAAAGGCATGGGGTTCGCGCAGCATCCTGTGCCGGTCTGGCCCGATGGGCAGCAGGCCATCCACATGGGCCGCATCCCGATCGCGGCGAAAGCGTGTGGCGGCGGGGGTTTCACCGCTGTGGGGCTTGGGGTAGCCAGGATAGATCACCGAGAGTTGCGCGCGGTCGAACTGATCTTGAGGCAGGTTCAGTTGGGCGAGCAGGTCGATGACTGCGCCACCCAAGGGACCAGAGCCAGCAACGGCCCCCTGGCGGTCGTTGTGCAGGCTGTTGACGCCGACGAACCATGTATTGTCGCAGCGCCGCCAATGGGCATTTTGAGGATCGGTGACTATTGTTCTGGCGACAGGCGTCACATGGGCCAGCCAGTTTGTGATCTGAGGATCAGGGGGCAGTGTCACCCAGCCTTTTGTGTCGAACGCCTGTGTGAGGGGGGGTGGGACGGCCATCGGCTCAGGACGCCTGAGAGGCGCTAAAGCGGGCGGTTTCCGAGGTGACAGCGGCCAGTGCCGTTTCCAGCAGGTTTGTGCCCGCGTCGCTGTGATGCGCGCCCTCTGACAGGATCCGCCGCCAGACCCGCGCGCCGGGGCGACCCGCAAAGAGGCCCAGCATATGGCGGCTAATATTGTGCAGACGGCCACCCTGCGCCAGATGGGCCTCGATATAGGGGAACATGGCGTGGACGACCTCGTGTGCCGTGGTGTTTTGGTCAGTGGTGTTTTGAGGATGGTAAAAAATCTTGCGGTCGGCCTCCAGCAGGATTTCGGCGGGGGTGTGATAGGCCGCGCGCCCGATCATCACGCCGTCCATGCCGGCGTCCAGATGGGTCAGGGCCTGATCGAGCGTGGTTATGCCACCGTTTATCGAGAGATGCATGTCGGGGAATTGCTGTTTCATCGCATGGACCAGAGGATAGTCCAGCGGCGGGATATCGCGGTTTTCCTTGGGGCTGAGGCCTTGCAGCCAAGCTTTGCGCGCGTGGATCGACATGCGGCGAACGCCTGCGGCGCGCATGGCTTCGATGAAGTGAGGCAAGACCTGCGAGGGCTCCTGATCATCAACGCCGATACGACATTTGACAGTGACCTCAACGGGTTGCCCCGCGATCATGGCACTTACGCAATCTGCGACCAGTGTTGGGTGTTCCATAAGGATCGCCCCGAACTGGCCGGACTGCACCCGATCCGAAGGACAGCCCACGTTGAGATTGATTTCGGCGTAACCCTCATCCGCCCCCATGCGGGCGGCTTCGGTGAGTTCTTTGGGATCAGAGCCGCCGAGTTGCAGGGCGACAGGGTGTTCCATTGGGCTGAAATGCAACAAATGGCGCGCATTCCCCCGCACTAAAGCCGGGGCAGTGACCATTTCTGTATAGAGCAGGGTTTGGCGTGACATGAGGCGATGAAAGACACGACAATGGCGGTCGGTCCAATCCATCATAGGCGCAATAGACAATCTAGCATGTTGATTTATTTTCATTTTTTGTGTATCTTCAAACTGTTGGCGGCGGTTGCTGCTACGCTGCACTACGCCCCAATATCCCCGAATTTGCCCCTCTACGACGACTCATTGCACACACAGCGCACACGAAAATGGCCTCCATCACAAAACTCCCCTCCGGTGCTTACCGGGTCCAGATCAGACGAAAGGGCCGCTACGCGAGCGAGACGTTTCTCCTGCGCGATGACGCCCATCGCTGGGCGCGTCAGGCGGAGACCCGGGTGGATCAGGGGTTAGCCCCGAACAAGTCATCCGTCTCACGTCTCGCAACCTTCGGCGATCTGATCGATCTTCACATAGTGGATATGTGCGAGGTAGGCAAACCGCCGCGCCGCAGCAAGGCCGCAACTCTTGCCGCCTTGAAGCGCGATCTCGGCAAGGAGCGGATCGGGCACCTCGATCGCCAAAAGATGATCGATTATGGCAAGATGCGCGCGGAGCAAGGTGCGGGACCGGTGACGCTTGGCATCGATATTGGCGTTACCAAGATGATCATAACCCATGCCGCCGCTGTCCATGGTCTCGACATATCCTCCGAACCCGTTGATCTGGCTCGTGTTGCTCTCAAGCGTCTCGAGCTGATCGGCAAGGGCACCGAGCGGGATCGCCGACCCACCAAAGATGAGTTGAACCGGCTCTTCCGCTGCTTCGATGACAACGAACGGCTAACCATGCCAATGACTAGGATCGTGCAGTTTGCAGTAGCCACAGCGATGCGGCTCGACGAGATTTGCCGGGTCGAATGGACGGATCTCGACCTTGATCGGCGCATGCTCCTGATCCGCGACCGGAAAGATCCGCGCAACAAGACCGGCAATGATCAGCGCATCCCACTCTTTGCCGCCACGGGGTTCGACGCCTGGGCGCTGGTTACGGCGCAGGCGAAGCAGCTTAGGCGCGCCAAGGGCCGGATATTCCCCTATAATTCGCGATCCGTCGGAACAGCCTTCCGGCGCGCCTGCGTGGAGGTCAGTATCAAGGACCTGCATTTCCACGACTTGCGCCATGAAGGCACAAGTCGTCTGTTCGAAGCAGGCTTCGCCATCGAACAGGTCGCGCTGGTTACCGGGCACAAGGATTGGAAGATGCTGCGCCGCTACACGCATTATTCGCCCCGAGGCGCTGCACGGATTGGCTGCGGCGCGCGCGCCTTTTCCGTCCGCCAACCTCGCCGCCGAATGACTGGAGAGTGAGAGGAAAGCCGTCCCGATCCGTGACGGGTTTGGAGGTCGAGAGAGAGGCTTTCGGCCGCCCGTCGCGGGAGAAAACCCATGAATACCGAAATTATCGATGCCGAACGTGTCGCCAGCCCCCTGTGTCAGCGTAGTTGTCCGCCGCTCTATTTTTCCTCTATTTCTCAG
>CALGTJ010000307.1 GCA_937901435.1 uncultured Rhodobacter sp.
TCACTCTCATACCGCAGCCGCCAACCGACCGTGGTGAATAATCCGGGTTAGCCAGAATCGACCGTTTCTGACCAGACCCCGAAAAGGGGGATTGGCCCGGTCGCAGCGAAGTGGCGCTTTGTCCGCAAAGCTGTCAGTCGCCAGCCGTCCAAGCAGGCAATTTGGAAGGGTCAAAATGTCTGGTTCGTACCACTAGGGGAACTGAACAATCCTGTAGGGTGTGTGATTTCACGCGCCACACACAAACAAAAAACCCGCACCAATCGGCACGGGTTTCTGGTTGTCGTGTAAACCAGCCTCAGCCCTTTTTCAGGCACTCGCGGCCCAGCACTTCGGCGATTTGCACCGCGTTCAGCGCCGCACCTTTGCGCAGGTTGTCGCTGACGCACCAGAGGTTGATGCCGTTGTCGATGGTGGAATCTTGACGGATGCGGGACACGAAGGTGGCGAAGTCGCCGACGCATTCGACGGGGGTGACATAGCCGCCGTCCTCGCGCTTGTCCACGACCAGAATACCGGGCGAGATGCGCAGGATGTCGCGGGCTTCGTCTTCGTCGAGGAAGTCCTCAAATTCGATGTTGATCGCCTCGGAGTGACCGACGAACACCGGCACGCGCACACAGGTCGCGGTGACCTTGATGCTTTTGTCGAGGATCTTTTTGGTCTCTGCGACCATCTTCCATTCTTCCTTGGTCTCACCGGAATCAAGGAAGCTGTCGATATGAGGGATGACGTTAAAGGCGATCTGCTTGGTGAACTTGGCAGGCGCGCGTTCCTGACCGGGGACATACATGCCCTTGGTCTGGTCCCACAGCTCGTCGATGCCCTGCTTGCCCGCACCGCTGACGGATTGATAGGTCGACACGACAACCCGCTTGATCGTGGCGCGGTCATGGAGCGGTTTGAGAACGACAACCATCTGCGCGGTCGAGCAGTTGGGGTTGGCGATGATGTTTTTCTTGGAATAGCCATGGATCGCGTGGGCGTTCACTTCGGGTACGATCAGCGGCACGTCGGCGTCATAGCGATAGAGCGACGAGTTATCGATGACCACACAGCCCACCTTGGCGGCCTTGGGCGCGTAGATCTTTGTCGCGTCAGACCCGATGGCGAACAGCGCCATGTCCCAGCCGGTAAAGTCGAAGGTGTCCAGATCCTTGGTTTTCAGAATCTTGTCGCCAAATGTGACCTCTGTGCCCAGGGATTTACGGCTCGCCAATGCGACGATCTCGTCAATCGGGAACTCGCGCTCTGCGAGGATGTTCAGCATTTCACGGCCCACATTGCCAGTGGCGCCGGCGACGACGACTCTATAGCCCATTTCGGGTCTCCTAAGGTGATAGACGGTGCCTCTTAGACCATGGGGGGTGTTTAGGAAAGGCTTGTCTTTCCGGGGGGCCTAGGGGTGGATGATCGCGGCATTCCACTCTGCCAGAAAGCGTTTGCGTTTGATCGGGTCCACGTAGACCAGCAGGCCGGGGTCGAGGCGGATCGGGCGCAGATGCTGCTCTGCGGCAAGGGCCTGTTCGTCGATCGGGGGCAGGCCCGCCTCGTCACGGATCAGGCGGCGGCCGTTCTCGGACAGAAGGAAATCAAGGAAGGCACCCCCGAGCACGGGGTCCCCTGCGGTTTGTGGGATCAGGGCCGTGCGCAGGAGGGTGAGGGTAAAGTCCTTCAGTTCGACGATCACACTGTCGCCGTCCAGTGGTAGGCGCGCCCGAGCGTAGCTGCCAAGCACATTGTAGGCGACGGCAAGGTCGCCCTTGGTGAGCGCGTCGATCATATCCCCTGACGCCCCATAAAGTTTGGGCGACAAGGACCCCATGACCTCTGCCAGCCGCCAGAAGGTGTCGGACTGGCGCGCATCCTGTGTGGCAAAGAGGTAGCCCGCGCCGGAAAGTTGCGGATCATAGGTGCCGATGCGTCCCGTGAAACGGTCAGGATGGTCGCGCAGCAGGCGGACAAGATCCTGGCGGGTTTGCGGCAGATCAAGTCCATCAAAGGCAAGGCGAGAGGCGATCATCACAACGGGCTCTTGCGCGAAGGCATATAGCTGGTCGCGCCAATAGGCCCATTGCGGCAGGGACTGCGTTTCCGGCGAGCTGTGGCTGGCGGCAAACCCATCGTTGGCCAGCTTCATTTGCAGGTCCATCGCAGAGGAAATCACCAGATCGAAGGCGGCATTTTCGCCATAGATCGCCTGAAACACCTCTTGGCTGCTGGCGACAGTGTAATGGACAGAGACATCCGGGCGTAGCCGTTGGAAGGCATCGATCAGGGGTGCAAAGGTGACTGTGTCGGTCGTGGACAGGATCCGCAGTTCGGCGCGGGGGCTGTCCACGGGAAAATCACGCTCTTCCTCGATCTCAAAGGCTGCAGTCGTGAAGGTCACACAGATCAGAGCAAGGGCAGTGAAAAACGCACGCATGTGCCGCCTCCTTCGCGGTTTTGCAGATCAAGCGTGCCGCCGTGGGCCGTTGCGACCTCGTCAACAATCGTCAGGCCAAGGCCGGAACCGACCACATCGGCCACATTGCCCCCGCGTTTGAAGCGCCCGACAAGATCGCCCGTCGCCAGCGATCCGATGCCGCGGCCATCGTCCGTGATGGTGATCATCGCGCTTTCGTTTGCCCGGATCAGGGAAATGCCGATACGGTTGTCGGCGGGCGAATATTTGATCGCATTGTCGATCAGATTGCGCAGCGCGCTTTCGATCAGCAGGCGGTCACCCTCGATGGTCAAGGCGTCGTCGGGCAGGCTGGTGGCGAGGATCAGATCTTTGAGGTCCGCCGTGGGATCAAGAGAACGCACCACACCGCGCAACAGATCCCCCAGATCGAACCGTTCGTTCGCGCGCTGATCGGTGCGATAAACCACCGTGGCGTGATCCAGCAACTGGCTGGCAGAGCGGGAGCTGTCCTCTATCGCGCGGATCATGCGGTGCAGGGTCTGACGGGTGTCGGCGTCCTCGGTCTGACGCAGAGCAATTTCCGCCTGTGCGCGCACGGTGGCAAGTGGGGTTCGGATATGATGAGCGGCTTCGGTGATGAAGGTTTCGGTGCGGGACAAGGCCCCGCGAAGCCTTGCGATGAACCCGTTGAGCGAGGTGATCAAGGGTACCATTTCGCTGGGTGCTTCCTGGGTGACGGGGCGCAGGTCTTGTGGGCCACGACGTCCCACGGCCCCGGCGATGTAGTTCAGCGGACGCAGGGCGGTGTTGGCGGTCAGCAAGGACAAAAGTGCCGCGACAGCGAAGAACCCAAGGCCCAGCGCGGCCCCGCGGTTGGCCATTGTGGCGACGATGGCCTCTTGCCCCTGACGGGTTTGGGCGACAAGAACCTGCACCCGCACAGAGGTGCGCCCAACAAGAATGGCGCGGATCACAGCGGCAATGCGTACCTGTGTGTCGCGGAAATTGCGGGTATAATAGATGGGGGTCAGCAACGGAGCAGTCTCTGTCGGCACGGGCAGGTCTTCGTACCCGGTGACGGTCTGATCCGCGACGATGATCCGGTAAAACACGCGGTCCTCGCTGATCGAGCCAAGCATGGAGAAGGCGGAATAGAGAATATCGATCTCGACCCCATCGACAGAGCCGCGCAATTGTTCGGCAATCGCGGTGGTCGCCGCCCCCAGAACGCTGTCTTGAGTAGTCTCGACGGCATCGCGCGCCACCGAGCGGATCGAGAAATAGAGCAACATGGCCAACAATGCCGCCACGACCAGTAATTGCAGGATCAAACGGCGGCGGATCGAGCGCGGAGGCGGAAGCGCCAGCCTCATCCGTCGGTCAGGCGATAACCGACGCCCCTCACGGTCTCGATCCTTGCGCGACTTCCGACCAGTTTCTTGCGCAGGCGACCCACATAAACCTCTATGGCATTGTCAGTGACGGTCTCGGCAAAGGAAAACAACCGGTCACACAACTGCGCTTTGGAATGGATGCGACCGGGGGCGGCGACAAGGATTTCGAACAGGCGCAGCTCTCGATTACGCAATTCGCGTGTGTCGCCGTCGATGGTCAGGGTGGCGGATAGGGGATCAAAGATCACATCGGCAAAAGCTTGTCGGGTCTGCGCCGCGCCACCCCGACGCCGCAATACCGCCCGACAGCGCGCCTCAAGTTCTGCAAAGTCGAAAGGTTTGGTGATGTAATCATCCGCGCCGATGTCCAGCAATGCGACGCGATCCGACACGGCAGAGCGCGCGGTCATCACGATCACAGGGGTGTCGCGTTGCGCCCGGCGGTGCCCGGCAAGAAAGTCGCGGCCATCCCCATCTGGCAGCATAATATCCAGCAAGATCAGATCGTAAGACGCGACCCCCAGATGATCTTGTGCGCTGTGCAAATCCTGCGCCCAGTCCACGGCATGGCCATCCATGGCAAGGCGCTTTTGCACCGATTGCCCCAGATCCACATTGTCCTCGACCAGCAAAAATCGCACGTTTTTCCCGTTTTCATGTTGTGTGACAGGTTGCTGTCAGGTTGGTATCGAATCGTGCAATACTGCAAGGGTGAACCTATTGCGACCAACGCATCCGGTTCGCCCAAGACATATATCTCTGGGAGGAGACTCATGAAAACGACGTTTCTCAAGGCCATTGGCCTGAGTGCTGTGCTGAGCCTGTCCGCCGGCGCTTCTTTTGCTGTCGAGTGCATCGCACCTGCGAACCCCGGTGGTGGCTGGGACTTTACCTGCCGTCAGATCGGCAAGATAATGTTTGACATCGGCGCGGTCGACAAGCCCGTGCAGGTCACCAACATGCCCGGCGCGGGTGGTGGTCTGGCCTATGGCAACGTTGTCAACGAGCGGGGCGATGATGCAGAACTGATCGTGGCGGCCTCTTCGGCAACCACGACCCGTCTGGCCCAGAACGCCTATGCTGGCATGACAGCTGATCAGGTGCGCTTTGTCGGGGCCATCGGTGCCGATCCCGGCGTGATCGTTGTGGCCGCTGACAGCCCGTTCCAGACGCTTGGCGACATGGTCGAGGCAATCAAGGCAGAGCCGGGTTCGGTTGCTTTTGCTGGTGGTTCTGCCGTTGGTGGTTTTGACCACATGAAACCCCTGATGATCCTGCAAAAGGGCGGCTTTACCGACATCAAAAAGATCAAATACATCGGCGTTGACGGTGGCGCAGATGCGATCACCCAGACCGTTGGTGGATTCACGCAGGCAATGACCGGCGACATGTCCGAAGTTGTCAGCTTTCTCAAGAACGGCGACATCCGCGTTCTGGCCGTGCTGACCGAAGAGCGCGTTCCAGGGTTTGAGGACATCGCGACCGCAAAAGAGCAGGGCTATGACGTGGTCGCTGTGAACTGGCGTGGTCTTTACGTGCCCAAGGACATCTCTGACGCGCAGTTCGACGAATGGGCTGGCAAGTTGCAGATGGTGGCTGACAGCGAAGAGTGGAAGCAGGCAATGATGGACAACGGTCTGGCGCCGTTCACCAAAGTCGGTGGCGATTTTCAGTCTTATGTGGATGGTCTTGTCGCTGACATTGCCATGATGTCCAAAGAGCTTGGGGTCACTCAGTAATGGCTTCAGACCGAATTTTTGGTCTGATCACTCTGATAACGGCAGTCGCGTATATCGCGGCTGCCACCCAGATTCAGACGAATTTCTTTTCCGGTGAATACCTGCCAAAACTCTTCCCGATCATGATCGGCGCGGTTGCCGCGATAAGTTCGCTGGTGATGGTGTTCAAACCCGACCCCGATCCCGACTGGCCTGCCTCGGGGACGTGGCCGTCGATGGCGATTGCCGTTCTGGTCCTTGCGGTCTACGCGGTTCTGCTGAAACCCCTTGGTTTTCTGCTGCCAACGGTCTTTGCGGCCGGTATTCTGAGCTATCAGATATCGCCACGCATCCTGCCTGCGGTCCTGTCCGGGCTTGGCCTGTCTGTCGGGCTTTTCGTCCTGTTCAAATACGCGCTGGGGCTGGGCAATATCGTGGCCTACCGCATTCCGACGGCAGCAAAACTATGGGATGCGATCAGTATTCTTATTCCGTTCGTGGGGCACTGACATGGATATTCTTGCGAACCTTTATCTGGGTTTCGGCGTCGCGCTGTCACCCTATACCCTTATGCTGGCCGTCTGCGGCTGTTTCCTTGGGACAATCATCGGCGCGCTTCCGGGCCTTGGCCCGTCGAATGGCGTGGCGATCCTGATCCCGATCACCTTTACGCTTGGGCTGGATGCCACATCGGCGCTGGTGCTGATGACCTCGGTTTACTACGGCGCGATGTATGGCGGGCGGATTTCGTCGATCCTGTTGAATATTCCGGGGGATGAGCCTGCCCTGATGACCACGCTGGACGGCTATCCGATGGCCAAGGCGGGACGTGCGGGCGATGCGCTGGTGCTGTCGGGTGTTGCGTCTTTTGTCGGTGCGTTGCTGGCCACCGTCGGTCTGATGCTGTTGGCGCCTTCGCTGGCGCGTGTGGCCTTTCTGTTTGGCCCGGCAGAGTATTTTGCGCTGTATCTTCTGGCCTTCTGCACCCTTGGCGGGATGGCGTCCAACAATCAGGCCAAGGCCGCGCTGGCCGCTTGTATCGGGCTTGGCATCGCGATGATTGGCGTTGATCAGTCTTCTGGCCTGCCACGCCTGACCGGAGGCAACCTGCATCTTTATGACGGGGTTGATTTCCTTGTCGCCATCGTCGGTCTTTTTGCCATCGCAGAACTGTTCTTTTTCATCGAAAGCCACGGCAAAGGGTCATCCATCGGCGTTATCCTCGACAAGGTCCGCGTGCCTTGGCGCGATATCTGGAACACGAAATGGACTATGCTGCGTGCCTCTGGCGTGGGTTTTGTGGCGGGTATCCTGCCCGGCGCGGGGGCCTCTCTGGGATCCTTCCTTGCCTATATGACCGAAAAATCCATCGCTGGACCCAAGGGCGGGTTCGGGACTGGCGTGCCAAAGGGCGTGGCCGCACCCGAGGCTGGCAATAACGCCGCCGCTGGGGGCGCTCTGGTGCCGATGCTGACGCTGGGCGTGCCCGGCTCTGGCACCACGGCTGTGCTGCTGGCGCTGTTGATGACGCTGAATATCACACCGGGGCCGACCCTGTTCACCGAACGGCCAGAGGTGGTCTGGGGTCTGATCGCCTCGCTGCTGATCGCCAACGTGGTTTTGCTGCTGATGAACGTGCCGATGGTAAAGATCTTTGTAAAAATCCTTATGGTCCCCGCATGGATCCTGCTGCCCGGTGTCACGATGATTTCCTTTGTCGGGATCTACTCGCTGTCTGGCAGCTACTTTGATCTGCTGCTGATGATCGGCTTTGGCGTTCTGGGGTATTTCCTGCGCAAACTGGATATTCCCACGGTGCCGGTGATCCTTGGTATCCTGCTTGGCGGCAATATGGAGGATGCCCTGCGCCGCGCCATGACCCTGTCGGACGGGGACGTGATGTATCTCTTTTCGTCCCCGATCTCGATTGGCCTGTGGGTCGCGGCGATTGTGGGCTTCGTGGCACCAATGTTCCTGCGCAGTGTGCTCAGGAAACCTCAGGCAATAACGGATTGATCGCATGGTAACTGTCCTCATCCCCTCTGGCGCGCTGGGTCTCAACTATGACAAAGAGGCCCTGCGCCGGGGCATCGCCGCAAAGCCTGATATCATCGCGATTGACGGTGGATCTACCGACAGTGGGCCGTCCTATCTTGGGCGCGGGCGGTCAAAATATGCGCGCAGTTCAACCAAGGTGGAATGGGCCGGCCTGATGGAGGCGCGCGCCGAGGCAGGGTGCCCTTTGGTCATCGGGACCGCCGGCACCTGCGGCACCGATAGCGCTGTGGACTGGATGCTGGATATCACGCTGGAAATCGCCGCCGAGCAGGGGCGCCCCCTAAAGATCGCAGTGCTGCGCTCGTCGCAGGATCCTGTGATCGTGGCGCAAGCCTATGGCAACAGCAACGTGACACCGCTGGAAAACGCGCCAGAGATTGACGCCAACCGCATTCAGGACTGCACCAATATCGTTGCCCTCGCCGGGGCCGAGCAGATCAACAAGGCGTTAGAGACCGGCGCAGATATCATTATCGCCGGGCGCACCACAGATACGGCGATTATTACTGCCCTTCCCCTCGCGCGCGGCTGTCACGCGGGCGGCGCGTGGCATGGGGCCAAGATTGGCGAGTGTGGCGCGCTCTGTGCGACGAACCCGCAATCCGGTGTGATCCTTGTGGATTTCGATACAGAAGGCTTCACCGTGACTCCCTTGGCCGATGGCGCACATGCCTCGCCTCATACCGTTTCGGCGCATATGCTGTATGAAAACTCTGACCCTTTTATCCTGTTCGAGCCGGGCGGGCATCTGGACGTGACGCAGGCCCAGTATACCGCGCTGGATCAGACCCGCGTGCGGGTCACCGGGTCGCAGTGGGTGCCCTCGGATCGCTATACGGTCAAGCTAGAGGGCGCGCGGCGGGTTGGCTATCAATCGGTCCTTTTGACTCTTTTGCGGGATCGGCACTACGTCGAGAATGTGGACACGTGGTGCGCCGATATCCTGACCAAATGCCGGGCCAAGGCAGAGGCCCGTCTGGGGCTTGCGCCAGAGGATTTCAACATCGAACTGCGCCTGATCGGCAGGAATGCCACGCTGGGCGCGCTGGAAAATCGCGTGGGCGAGACCGTCGAGATCGGTGTGCTGGGCATTGTTACCGCGCAAACGACGCAACTGGTAGATGAGATTGGCAAGATGCTAAACCCTTACCTGCTGCACCACCCGCTGACCGAGGCCGAAGAACAGCCGACCTTCGCCTTTCCCTTTTCTCCCGCCGAGATCGAGCGGGGCGAGATTTTCGAGTTCTGTCTGAACCATGTGATGACCCTGAACGATCCGATGCAGGCCTTCCGTCTGGATGTGCAAGAGGTGCGCTTTGACTAAACTGAGTGACGTCGTCGAAAAGGTGCGCAGCAAGAACGCAGGCCCGTTCTGGTTGACCATCGACATCTTTTGCGGCTCTGCCGAGGCCTTTGAACGCGTCGCGCGCGGTGTGTCGACAGACCGAGTGGCGCAATTGTTCAAGACAGAGACCAAGGCCCTGAAACGGTTTGATATTCCGTCTTTGAATGTGGTGAAGATATCTTTGCCTCGCCCCGCAGTGCAGGGGACAGCAGCGGACCGGGACATGCATGGCGCGTCCTTTGCGGCGCTTGTCGCAGAGATGACTTTGAACTGAAATTAACCCTCTCCATACAACCAAAGGGGTTGTGAGATTGTCGCTTGATGTTTACACATTGGTGTAAATTTAATTTGACACTCTTTTTGATGGAGACCCTAAAATGGCGATAGTCGCGGCGCGTGTGGCGTTCAAAGGTGTTCTACGGTCTCTTGCAATTCTCGGGCTAACGGCCAGCGCGGCCTTTCCTGATGGACTTTGTCCGGATCAAACCGGCGTTCCACAATTTGACCCCGCCAATCACACCAGTTGCGCCGCGCTTTGGACGGTGGTCCAAAGCCCCTCTGTCGGTGGCGTGGCCAAACCGCTGGATCAATATGAGAAAGCGGTCGGAGAGTTCTTTGGCAAGTTTTGTCACCGCGACCCGGATTTGAGGGACGCCAATGGCGATGGCTGGACCCATGACAAGAACGTCCGCGACACCGGGCCTTATGTGGCGCATCGAGACGAGAATAACGCGTGGGTTGGCGAGTATCACGGCTTTCACGCGCCTGTTGTGATCTGGTATTCACCCGGTATGCACGCGTGGTTAGAGGTCAATCGCCCGCTGGAGGGTGCACAGGTCGATAACCCTCCGCCAATCCCGGATGGGACGATGCTGGTCAAAGAGATGTACACGCCCCCGGCCTCGCGGTGCCGGGCCTCTGACACAGAGGGACAGGATAAGGTTGACGATTACCTCAAGACGCTGAAACCAGCCCATGGCATTGCCTATATGGTGCGCGACAGCGCGGCCAGCTTTGACGGCTGGTTCTGGGGGTACTGGGGGTATTCCAAGGATGGCACCGATCAGAATATCGACTGGCCCGCGCCGTCCACCGCCCCCAGCCGCGTCGGGGCTGCCAATGCTCCGCCTTATGCCGGGTTTGGTCAGTATTGCGTGAATTGCCATGCCTCTGCGATCAACAACTCGACCTTTTCCAGCCTTCAGAATGTTGATGGCACACCACTGGTTTACCTTAGCCAGGACTGGTTTCTGACCGCCAAAGAGGGCGACGTGCCCGAACATGTGCCCGTGCCCTCGTCGATGGCCCCGATCCCCAAAAGCGTGCCCCTGTCCGAAGTGCCCGACGAATTCAAAGCCTTTTTTACCCTGCCCCCCCACAGCAACGCGCCAGACGTGGCGCAGATCACTCTGCCGTCGCAGACTTATGACAACGTCTGGGTCGCAGCACCGATCAATGACGAGATTCCACTGTCCAGCACCTATCTGACCTCGGATCAATGCGCAGGTTGCCATGATGCGGGGTCGACGGGTCTGACCTTTGACATGACCAAACCGAACCCCCATGGCGACAACCTGATCAACCTTTCCCCTTATGCGACGTGGAAATCCTCGCCCATGGGACTGGCCGGGCGCGATCCGATCTTTTATGCGCAATTGTCGTCAGAGGAACAGTTTCACCCCAAGTCGCTGGACCTGATCTGGAACACCTGTTTCGGCTGTCACGGGATCATGGGGCAACGCCAGTTTCAACTGGATATGAACGAGGCGGGCACGGCGGGTGAAAACTGTGAAAAGGCGGTCTTTACCCCTGACATCGTGACCTCAGTTCCCTACAGCGGCGCACAGATCGTCGACGGCGAGGCGGTTCACTATGACAAGGCGAACGCCAAATACGGGGCCTTGGCGCGCGATGGCGTGTCTTGTGTGGCCTGCCATCGCGCGGTGTTGACGCCAAAACAGACGGAGGACTATGCCGACGGCGGGCAGAACGCCTGTGTTGCTGCACGTCAGACGGCGTTGAACGTGGACATTGGCGGGCTGACCGGCTTTGGCAAGACCTTCACCGGCAGCTTTCTGGTCGCGGACCCCAAGACGCTCTACGGCCCCTTTGCAGAGCCAAAGACCATGCCGATGGCCCATGCGATCGGCAACATCCCCAAACATGACCCCGCGATCGCCAGTTCGGAACAATGCGGCACATGTCATACGGTGCACCTACCAGTTCTGTGGCTGCCCGAGGACGCCGACGAGCATATGGTCGTCGGTGACACTTATGAACAAACCACCTATCCCGAATGGTTGTTCAGCCAGTATCGCACCGGCACTGCCGCGTTTTTGCCAGAGAACACAATGCTGCCCTCTGGCGCGGGGGAAACGCCCCTGTCCTGTGCGGCCTGTCACATGGAAAGCCATGACGAAAATGGAGAAAAGTTCCGTTCCAAGATCGCGTCGATTCAGGAACGTTCGAATATGCCGGAATCCGATCACACGCTATCCGCGCATGAGATTGACCTGAAACCGCGTGACGGCTTTGCCCGCCACACTTTGGTGGGGCTGAACCTGTTCCTGATCAAGATGGCACAGCAGTTCCCGGATATCCTTGGCATTCCGCTGGAAGACCCCAACCTGACCAGCAAGGGCATGGCCCCGCTGCAACGCACCGAAGACAAGATGGTCGAGAATGCGCGCCATAACACTGCGGATGTCACGATACTGGACCGCAAAGTGCATGACCTTGGCGACGGTCGTGGCGACACATTGGATGTGACCGTGCGCATCGACAATCACGCGGGGCACAAGTTTCCCTCTGGCGTCAGCTTTCGACGCGCCTTTGTCGAGTTCGAAGTGCTGGACGCCTTTGGAGCACCGCTATGGCATTCCGGCGCGACCAATGAATACGGTATTCTGATTGACGCCAAGACCGGCAAGCCCCTTCCCGGAGAGCTTTGGTATGATGACACCTGCACGAAAACCGCGACAGCCCCGGATTTTCAGCCGCATTATCAGGTGATCGACAGCCCCACCAAAGTGCAGATCTACCAAGAGGTAAAGCTGGACCCGGGTGCCTCTGGTCCTGTCTCTGACGCACCATACTGCGACAAGGGTGCGCCGATCAGCGAGACCTCGAACCTGACCACCAGCTTTTTGTCGATCTGCCATACGGTCAAGGACAACCGCCTGTTGCCCGCCGGGCTTTTGCCCAAGGCAGATCGGATCAAGATCGCCTTGGCGCTGGGGTTGGGCGCGGGTGGTCTGCGCTCTACCCAGACAGAGGCGGAAATCCTTGCGGATGAGACCGGGGCCGAGTTTGTGGATGG
>CALGTJ010000308.1 GCA_937901435.1 uncultured Rhodobacter sp.
CGCACAGTGCGGTACTGCGTTAGCGAATGTCGAATATCCAAGGTCGGGTTGGTCCCGCAACTTTCCATTTGATGCGGCATGCAGCGAAAGGCAGTTCATCCTAAACCTTTTGTTCGCGGATCGCGCGGCGAATGACGGTGGAGAGCCCAAATGCCCCGAAGTTCTGCGGTGTGACGAAAGTCCGGTTTTAGACTTTGAGGATGACGCACAGTGCCAACCTGCCTAATCTGTTACTAAAGTCGCAGGAATTAGCCGCTATGGGCACTTTGGTCGTAACCGAAGCCGAACTGAGAACTTGTCTGCAAATCGACAACAGGTCGCTCGATGCAACTGAGCGAGCCTTCGTTTGGATCGCTGAGGGGCGCGTTTCGATGCCGCCGGTTATGCATATCGACGTTGATGCGGACAGCGCGGTAGACACTAAGGGCGCATTTGTTGAAGGCATTGATCATCTTGCCATAAAAATCGCCACCGGCTTCTTTCGCAATCCACAAATCGGACTGCCCAGTTGTAGCAGCATCATTGCTTTGATGAACGCTCAAACCGGCGCCTTCGAATGCGTATTCCTCGACAACGGGTTTTTGATGGACCTGCGCACAGGTCTCGCCGGGGCCGTGGCCGCCAAGCATCTTGCACCGCAAAGCGTGGAAACCGTTGGGGTGATCGGGACAGGCGTACAGGCACGCTATCAAATCGAGAGCCTTGCACTCGTGCGGAAATTTGAACAGTTGCTGGTATACGGGCGCAATTCAACCTCTGTTTCGAACTACTGCGCCGAGATGTCTGAGCGGATTGGAGTTCCCGTCAAACCTTGTCCTTCCGTGGAAGAGTTGGTGAAAACTGCGCAGATTGTGGTGACGACCACGCCTGCAACCGGTCCTGTCATCATGGCTGACTGGCTCCACCGTGGCCTACACATCACCGCCATAGGATCAGATTTGCCGGGGAAACAAGAGCTGCATTCGGACGGCGTTATCCGTCGGTAAATCGCACTATTGCAGCGCAGACACCGTCAGCCCAGATCAATGACAGCCAGCGCTCAAACGCCTCGGAAAACTCCGCCGAGTCTATCAACTCCCCGTAGATCTGGCGCTGCTCCAGCCACGCAAGCGGTCGCTCCTTCGCGGCTGCTGCCGCCTTCGTCAAGTCCGACCAAAACGGATCGTTGGGCTCGATCACGGATCCGTCTTCGCGCGTCCCTTCACACATCCGCGCCCAAAGCGCCTCGACCAAAGCAAGCCCTTCAACAGGTACGCCGTCACGAAGCCCGTCGCGAACGATAGGCAACAAGAACCCAGTGTGCCGAGACGATCCATCAAACGCCACGCGCCGCGTGGTGTCTACAATCGAAGGATTTGAGAACCGGCGCTCAATCAGCGTAACATAATTCGTCGGCGTCATGCCGGGTACGGGATCAACGTGCGGCGCGATCTCTTCAATCTGGACCTTGCGGAACATCGGCCCAATCTGAGGGTGCGCCATACAATCCGATATCGTCTCTACCGAAAGGATCTCTCCAGCATTGGCGATCACCTGATGTCCGGCGTTCAAAATCCGGATCTTCATCGCCTCGTAGACATGCACGTCATCAGTTATGATCGCGCCAACACTCTCCCACTCAGGACGCCCCGCGCAGAAATCATCTTCGATGACCCATTGGCGATAGTTTTCATGTGTCACTGGAGCTTGATCGTCGATGCCGAGCGAACGCGCCAGAGCCAACTCATTCGGACCCGTTGCGGGCACAATGCAATCGACCATCGAATTCGGGAAACTACAGTTCGCACTAATCCACTCGGCCAAACTCGGGTCCGTCAGGCGTGCGAGCGAAACAACGGTTTGGCGCAAGATGTCGCCATTTCCTTGGAGGTTATCACAGCTCTGCCCGCTAAATGGCCCGATCCCGTTTTCACGCCGGACCTTAAGGGCCGCAACCATCGCACCAAATGCCGTCCGAGGCGCTTCGGGGTTGGCAACGTCATGGCGAATATCCGGGTGCTCGTCATCAAAACCACCGCCAACCGGGTCAATATAGTACCCACCCTCGGTCACCGTCAGAGCCACGATACGAATTGCCGGATCAGCCATTTTCGCTATAAGCGGGCCATTGCCATCCTCAACCGCGATGTAGTCAATCATCGAGCCCACAACCTCGGCAGACGTTCCGGCGGGGTCTAGCTCGATCAACGTTGTCAGATAGTCTTGTGCCACCAGCTTTTCACGCTGAACGGCGTCATTGACCCGCACACCGGCTCCGACAATCGCCCAATCGTGAGAAAGACCCTGATCAAACAGACGATGAAAATACCAAGCCTGATGCCCTCGGTGAAAGTTTCCAAGACCAATGTGCACGATCCCTGGCGTCAAGGCGCTCCGGTCGTACTTTGGTACCCGGATTTCATCAGGCAAACGCCCTAGGTTGGCATCTGAAAGATGGATCAACTCAACCATTGGCCACCGTCCACGTTGTAAGTCTGAGCAACAACATAGTCAGACTCGTCGCTGGCAAGAAAAACAGCCATTCCGGTTAGGTCCTCAGCTGTGCCCATACGCCCGTATGGAACACCGGCGGCAACCTCCGCCTTCTTTTGACCCGGAGCCTTGTTCTCGTACTTCGCAAAGAAGGCGTCGACACCATCCCAGTGCTCACCATCGACCACCCCGGGCGAGATCGCGTTCACGTTGATGCCGTGCTGAATAAGGTCGAGACCCGCAGACTGCGTCAGGCTTATGACCGCCGCCTTGGTCGCGCAGTAGACACCCACAAGCGCCTCACCACGTCGCCCCGCCTGACTTGCCATATTGATAATCTTGCCACCGCCACCGCGCTCAATCATGTGTTTGGCAACCGCCTGAAGGGTGAACAGCGTCCCGCCAACGTTTATGTCAAAAACACGGGCGTAATCTTCGCGTGCGATCTCGGCAATCGGAGCAGCCGTAAAAAGAGCTGCGTTATTGATCAGGATATCGATCCGCCTGAATGTGCCGATGACCTCGGCTATTGCGCTATCGATGCTCGCTTGCTGGGTGACGTCCATTTCAACAGCAATGGCCGCATCGCCAATCTTTGCAGCTGACTCCCGGGCGCGATCAATATTGATATCCGCAATCGCGACCCGAGCCCCTTCTCGGACATACCTTTCTGCAAACGCCAAACCGATGCCGCGAGCGGCACCGGTTATGAGCGCTGTTTTGCCTTCCAGTCTCGTCATGCGATACGCAGGCCATTCGCGTCGAAACGGTGGATTTGATCGGCATTCGGAGTAAGCCAGACAATATCTCCGTGATCAAACGAGACATTTCCCGGTGCTCGCACGGTGATCATATCCGCCAGACCCGTGTCGTGGACATGGAAGAACGTGTCCGAGCCAAGATGCTCTGCAACGCCAACGCGCCCTTTCCAAAGTCCGCTTTCGCCGGAAACTTCAATGTGCTCCGGGCGTATGCCGATCGAAGTTGCATCGAGCTTCGCGGCCTCTGGCCCGCCAAAAATATTCATTTGCGGCGATCCAATGAAACCAGCAACAAATACATTGCGCGGTGCCTTGTAGAGATCCAGAGGCGAACCGACCTGCTCAATATAACCAGCCCGCAGGACGACAATCTTGTCGGCCATTGTCATGGCTTCAACCTGATCGTGCGTCACGTAGATCATCGTCGTTTCAAGACGCTTATGCATCTCACTGATTTCAAGACGCATCCCTACACGCAAGGCAGCATCAAGGTTCGACAATGGCTCGTCGAACAAGAAGGCCGCTGGCTCACGAACAATGGCGCGACCAATGGCAACCCGCTGACGCTGACCACCTGACAACTGACCAGGTTTGCGATCAAGATAGTCCGTCAGATTGAGCGCCTTTGCAGCCGCCTCAATCCGACGATCCTGCTCGGCCTGATCCATTTTTGCCATCCGCATCGGGAAAGCAATGTTCTTGCGAACCGACATATGCGGATAGAGCGCATATGATTGGAACACCATTGCCAGGCCTCGCTTAGCCGGGGGAATGTTTGTCGCATCCTTCCCATCAATCGAGATCGTTCCGGAAGTGATGTCCTCAAGTCCGGCAATCAAGCGGAGAAGCGTTGATTTACCGCAACCTGATGGTCCAACAAATACAGTGAACTCGCCATCGTAGATCGTCAGATCAAGTGGTGGAATTACTTCTACGTTGCCGAAGCTCTTCGTCACCTTTTCAAGGGTAATTTGTCCCAAAATATCTTTCCTTATTTCACAGCGCCGAAGGTGAGGCCGCGGACAAGTTGTTTCTGGCTAAACCAGCCAAGGATCAGAACTGGCGCGATGGCCATAGTCGATGCTGCGCTTAGCTTGGCGAAGAACAGACCCTCTGGGCTTGAGTAACTCGCAATAAAGGCCGTCAACGGAGCGGCTTTTACCGCCGTAAGGTTGAGCGTCCAGAACGCTTCGTTCCAAGCCAGAATGAAGTTCAAGAGCAGAGTGGATGCGATCCCGGGGATGGCCATCGGCGTCAGAACGTAAAGGATCTCTTCCTTAAGAGTCGCCCCGTCCATTCTTGCCGCTTCCAAAATTTCGCCAGGAATTTCCTTAAAGTATGTGTAAAGCATCCAGACGATGATCGGCAGGTTGATCAACATGATCACAATCGTCAGACCAATACGCGAGTCCAGAATGCCCAGCTTGATAAAGATCAGATAGATTGGGTAAAGCACACCAACCGCCGGAAGCATCTTGGTCGAGAGCATCCAAAGTAGGATA
>CALGTJ010000309.1 GCA_937901435.1 uncultured Rhodobacter sp.
ACGTATTTTGGCAACAGTTTCAGCAGATTTCTTGCGAAACTCTGATGTAAACCATCGCTCAAGGGTGGTATCTATCGTGGCTTGCGCCCCGCCTGCGCTGGTTTGTGCGGCGCGCTCCTCTACGAGGCGCTGGGCTGCCGGATCACGCTCGTGTGGAGAGTTTAAAACGATTAAAGCAGTGACAATATCGCGGTAATCGATTGCAAAACGCCGGTTGATCATACCTCCCAGAGAAAATCCGACCAATGCCGCCTGTGGGATTGAGAGCGTCTCCAACAGGGTTTTTAATTGCTCTGACAACACTGTCAGGCTTGGGGTTGTACTGGGTAACCTGCTGTCGCCATGGCCAGATAGATCATAGGTGACCACGCGGAAATTCCGGGCCAGAACCGGCACAATATCATCCCATGTGGCGCGCGTCATCCCCAGCCCATGAATAAGAACAACTGCGGGGGCATGCTGCGGGCCAAAGAGATCATAGGCTGTGCCGTCTGCGGTAATGGCCATCGCTGTTATACGCCAGCCGGATTGTCAACATCCCGCCCCATCTCGCGCAGGTCATCATAGCGATTGCCAATGCGGTGCAACGGATGGCCCCCGACAGAGGCGCCCAAAGCAATGATAATCTCATCCTCGGCTGGCGCGTCAGGCACATTGGTATGAATGGTCTGGTAATGCGAGCGGCGGCCACCATCTTCTTTGTCCATCAGTGGGATCATCAGTGGACAGCCCGCAGCACCGCGGGTGTTGCTGAACGCCAAATAGGTTTTGGCCTTGACCGCATCTCGATATTGATTGCCGAACCACAGCGAATGGGTCAACGCCTGTGCATGTTCCAATTCACCGCCCATGCCGACAACCGACGCCTTGCCATACCCCTCAAGCGCATCCCCAGTGACGTCAAGGATCATATCAGTGAGCAATTTGCCAAGCTCGGGACAGACGTCCTGAATTTCTGGGCGCAGGTTTTCGACAAAGCCGCGACCGAACCAAGGGTTCTTGATGATCGCTAATGCCGTGATCAGCTTTGTCGGCACCGGTACGGTCTGGCCACCTTCGATCCGGGTGGTTTGAACTTGCAAAAGGGTTCGTCGAATTTCAGCGGGCATTGTTAGACTTTCTGTTGTTAAAGGCAGGCATCACATGTTCAATGAAAAGTTGCAGAGACCGTTGTTGTTGTGCCATGCCAAGCCCCATGCTGGCATAATAGATAAAGGCATCAACGCCGATTTCTTGATATTTTCCGAGTTTGTCAATCACTTGACTGGGCGAGCCAAACATCAAATTATCTTCGAGCATTTTGGGTTCAACCCGGAAATTGCCGTCCAGACTTTCCAGAGGCACAGGATCGGGAAAGCCGTTTCTGACTTCGCCAGATTTCATGATCAAATTGCCAAATTGTGACAGTACCCCGCGGGTGGCATCCAGTGCTGATTGCCGATCACTGGCGGTCTCATAGACAGAGGTGTGGCGCATCATGGCAAAGCGTCCCGCGTATGTGCCGCCATTTTTGGCAATCGCTTCATCTAGTTGAGTGCGATATTTTACTGCCTCGGAAAAGGGCAGGGTGAGCGGCCAGCTCATGATGTTACAGTCATTGGCAACCGCATAGTCAAAGGTGATCGGTGACCGTGCGGCGACCCACATTGGTACAGTTTGCTGTAGAGGTTTGGGGCAGGACGTGGCGCTTGGAAACTGCCAAAACCGTCCTTTATGCGCGACATCGCCCCGCCAGAGGTCTTGCACCAGAGGCAGCATTTCCTGCATATACTGCCAGCTGTCCTTTTGATCCAGCCCGGGTTTCATCCG
>CALGTJ010000310.1 GCA_937901435.1 uncultured Rhodobacter sp.
AACAAGCGGATATCAAATCCGCTGGCGATGTTGCACCTCACGTCTGAACTCACCGTGCCACCTGCACAGAGGTTTCCGAGGACAAGGCGATGATTTGAGGAAGAAAAAGCCGGGCATCGCACATCATACCCGGCACCAGAACCAATGGATCTGTCATAACGCTCTCTACAGCCTTCTGGATGTCTGACTGGCCCCTTTGGCCATCACCCGCAATGTGGCACAGGCATTTACAGGGTCAACCGCCGCTCTCTGCGGCATCTGTTCAAATCTGCAATCCGAGTCCGCTATGCAACGTTCTGCCGAGGCACGACCGAAAATCTTTACCCCGGCTAAGAAATTTTGTCACCGCGTCCTGAATTCATCCCGCCGTCCAGCCGCCATCCACAAGGATCGAGGTGCCCGTGACCAGCCCCGAGGCATCACTCGCCAGAAACACGACCGCGCCCATGATATCCTCGATCTCGCCAATCCGGTCGAGCTTGATCTTGGATTTGATCCAGGCCACACGCTCTGGGTTGTTGAACGTGCCTTCGGTCAAAGGCGTCCGAATAAAGGTCGGGCAGATCGTGTTGATGCGGATATTCCGAGGCCCCCATTCGATCGCCATGGCTTTGGTGAACCCTTCAATCCCATGCTTGGTTCCACAATAGACAGAGCGGTCAATGCCGCCCACATGACCCATCTGACTGGAAATCTGGATAATCGAGCCGCCGTTTTTCATGCCTTTGGCAGCCTCTTGCGCAAGAAAATAGGCGGCGCGCAGATTAATGGAAACCACCGCATCGAAATCCTCTGGGGTGGCGTCAATAGCGGGGCTGTGCCGGGCAAGACCGGCCGAGTTTACCACCACATCAAAGGGGCCGTGATCGGCAAAATACTGACGCATCGCATCCAGATCAATCACGTCCAGTGGATGCCCTTCGACGCTGAACCCAGCCTGCGTCATCTCGGTCACTGTTTGTGCAACCTGATCGGCACTCCGCGCCGCGATTACCACATGCGCCCCCGCCTCGGCGCAGGCCATCGCACAGCCGAGGCCGATACCACGCGAGCCCCCGGTCACCAATGCGCGGCGGCCATCAAGGCGGAAAGAAGGGGTTCTGGGCAGGCTCATCTGGACGCTCCATCTGGGATTTCAGGGTAGGATATGCCGCGAAACGGCGGGAAATTCTGGTAACTCTTTTGCCGCTCCGGGTCGGGCGCACGCCCCGGTTTCATCAAGGTGCCTTTGGGGCGAATATAACTTAGGATGCGCTGTTCGCGCGCGCCTTCGCGCCATGTGATATTGAAGGCGGCGTCCATGGGAAAGAAGTAAATCTCTTGGAAATCAAGGTGATCAAACAGCCACCACGCCAGATCACGCCAATCGCGCCCCTGATTGTATTGCACGGCAAACCACGGGATCGCAACAGAGACGCAGGCCCCCATGCGGCCTTTGGCGTCGCGCATGTCCCAGATGTGGTGGGCATAGTTAACCTCATTGCGCGCACATTTCTGCGGCTTGACCTGTGTCGCGCCGAAATGATTAAGGCCGGGTGCGCGATAGCCAGAGCGGATGTCGATAGGGCCGAAGGTCTCGACCAACGGGTCCAGCAGGTTCTGCGCCAGTTCGCGCCCGACCGCGAGGGCAAGATCAGGGGTATCCGGAAAATTGGGCCGCTCATAGAAGTTGGCAATTTCGGAATGCATGAAGTTGCGCATCTGAAAATGGCGAGACAAGCGCTCTCGGCCCAAAGCCTCTAACGCCGTATAGGTGGCGGGGCGCCTAGCCACGATTGGCCTCTTTGCGGCGCACACAGTCCAGAACGTCCTCAACAGATCGCGTGATCAGGTCAAGGCAGGCGGGTGTCGAGAACCTGTGGTCGGCATCTTTGACGAGGATAAGGCGGATATCCTCGCCCGTGGCATGACCTAAAAGGCGTAGTGCAACATCTTGATCGACATCCGTATCAGCGGTGCCTTGCAAGAACCGCGCAGGGAAGGGAAGTGGCAGTGGGTCACGTAAGACAAGGTGATTTCGACCGTCCTCGATTAACCGCCGGGTGATGATATAGGGGTCTTCAGAGTAATCAGACGGTAAGGCAACTTGTCCGTTTTGTGCAAGCGCGGCTTTTTGTGCATCAGTAAAACCAGCCCACATACTATCTTCTGTAAAGTCCGGTGCTGATGCAATTCCAACAATTCCGCAGATTTTTTCCTGCATTCTAAGGGTCAGAATAAGAGAAATCCAACCTCCCATGGAAGAGCCAACGATAATCACAGGGCCCTTGGTCACAGCTTTGATGACAGCCATTGCATCATTTGTCCAATCACCGATGCACCCGTCAAGAAACTCTTCACTGCTTTGCCCATGCCCCGAATAGTCAAACCGCAGAAACGCGCGGCCTTGCTCTTTCGCCCAGGATTCTAGGTGGATGGCTTTGCTGCCCTCCATATCCGATTTGAATCCGCCCAAAAAAACCACAGACGGTCCTTGCCCCTCGGTCTTGTGATAGGCGATTTTTCGGTTTTCGGATGTGGTTAGAAAAGAAGCGGGCACGGCGTATCCTTTTGTTTGAGGAACTGTGCCATAAGTCGTCGGGAACTTCAAAAGACAACGCCGCCCAATTAGACGGCGTTGTGTGGTTTTACGGCACGGCGACTGTGCCAGTCGTCAACGGTTTGAACGCGCGGATTAGCCCCCCACGTAGACTTTTTGTTTTGGTCGGTAGAAAACCTTTTGGTTATGCAGACGGCCCAGCACCTCCTCGCCCGACTTCAGATCGCTTTGTATTACGCGGATCGAATCCAGATGGGCGGGATTTTCCTCTGACAGCGCCAATAACCGGGTCGAAAGCTCTCGGGCACGGGCGCGTAATGCGGTCTCGATCAGGTCTACATCCGTCAGTGTCAGATCAAATTTGCGATTGTAGGTCGGCATGTCATTCCTCCAGCTTATTGCGCATTCAACTATCCTGATGGCGTTTTCTGGTATCCATCAGGAGTCGTCAACGTATATTTGTGCATACAATCAGCGCGTTCCGCCGCAGGGGTATATACCCTGTTCCAGCCCTGGCCCCTTGACGGTTTGGTCCAGTCAGGCCACTAAGCGTGCAAATACAACTTGCAACCGGGCGTTCCGTGGGCGCCAAACTGACGAGGATGCCTGCTATGGCCCAGATCTCACTCACTTTTCCTGACGGTAACGCACGCAGCTATGAGGCTGGGGTAACCCCTACCGAGGTGGCGGAAAGCATTTCGACTTCGCTGCGTAAAAAGGCAATCTCTGCGACTGTGGATGGGGCGCATTTTGACATGCAGTGGCCGATTGCCGCAGATGCCAAGATCGCGATTCACACAATGGGCGACGACGAGCAGGCGCTGGACCTGATCCGCCACGATTGCGCTCATATCATGGCGCGCGCCGTTCAAGAGATCTGGCCGGACGTCAAGGTCACCATCGGCCCGGTCATCAAGGGCGGCTGGTATTACGACTTTGACCGGGCCGAACCGTTTACGCCAGAGGATCTGGGCGAAATCGAAAAAAAGATGAAGGACATTATAAACAAGCGCGATCCCGTCGCCACCGAAATCTGGGACCGCGCGCGCGCTGTTGCGTTTTATACGGCCAATAACGAACCTTATAAGGTCGAGCTGATCGAGGCGATTCCCGGCAACGAACCGCTGCGCATGTATTGGCACGGCCATTGGCAGGATCTGTGTCGCGGCCCGCATCTGCAACACACAGGTCAGGTGCCCGCGGATGCGTTCAAGCTGATGTCCGTCGCCGGGGCCTATTGGCGCGGTGACAGTGATCGCGCCATGCTGCAACGGATTTACGGGGTCGCGTTCAAGAATAAAGACGACCTTAAGGCTCATCTGCATATGCTGGAAGAGGCGGCCAAGCGCGATCACCGCAAGCTGGGCCGCGAGATGGACCTGTTTCACATGCAAGAAGAGGCCCCCGGTCAGGTGTTTTGGCACCCGAACGGCTGGCGCATCTACACGACTTTGCAAGATTACATGCGCCGCCAGCAGGACGCGGGCGGCTATGTCGAGGTGAACACGCCGCAAGTGGTTGATCGCCGCCTGTGGGAAGCCTCGGGGCATTGGGAAAAGTATCAAGAGAATATGTTTATCGTCGAAGTGGACGAGGAACACGCCCGCGAAAAGGCGGTCAACGCGCTCAAGCCGATGAACTGCCCCTGCCACGTACAAATCTTTAACCAAGGTCTGAAATCCTACCGCGATCTGCCGCTGCGGATGGCCGAGTTCGGCTCTTGCAACCGGTACGAGCCCTCTGGCGCGTTGCATGGCATAATGCGCGTGCGCGGGTTTACGCAGGACGATGGGCATATCTTCTGCCGCGAGGACCAGATTGAAAGCGAAACCGCCGTCTACATCGACTTTCTGACCAAGATCTACAAAGACCTTGGATTTGAAAACTTCAAGGTCAAGTTCTCGGACCGCCCCGACACGCGCGCCGGATCAGACGAGGTTTGGGACAAGGCAGAGACCGCCTTGCTCAGCGCGACCCGCGCCGCAGGGATCGAACCAGAGCTGAATCCGGGCGAAGGCGCGTTTTACGGGCCAAAGCTGGAATTCGTGCTGACAGACGCGATTGGGCGCGACTGGCAATGCGGCACGCATCAGGTGGATTTCGTCTTGCCGGAACGATTGGATGCCAATTACATCGGCATGGACGGCGCGAAACATCGCCCCGTGATGCTGCACCGCGCCACTTTGGGCAGTTTCGAACGCTTTATCGGGATCCTGATCGAAAGCCACGCGGGCAAGCTGCCGTTCTGGCTGGCCCCGCGTCAGGTCGTGGTTGCCTCTATCGTATCCGATGCGGATGACTATGTGTATGAGGTCGTCGCGGCGTTGAAAGCGCGTGGCATCCGGGCAGAGGCGGACATTCGCAACGAGAAGATCAACTATAAAGTCCGCGAGCATTCTTTGGGGAAAGTGCCCGCAATTCTGGCCTGTGGTCAGAAAGAAGTGGCCGAACGCACTGTTTCAGTCCGTCGCCTGGGCGAAAAACAGACCACGGTTGTTACACTCGCAGAGGTTCTGGACCAACTTGCCGTAGAAGCAACAGCGCCCGACCTGCGCTAAGTCGTTGCCAAGGGCGGCCCGCTGGGTCGCCCCGCATGTTACCCCTTTTTCATGGTAAAGGCACGACTAACCTATTGATTTTAAATCATTAATTTAGATTATGCCAATTGAATCCCGAGGCGCGGGCCTTATCAAATCGGCTCAATTTCGCGCAATCCTGAAACAGAGGTTTCAACAAATACACAAATCCGTGTGTTACAAAGCTATAACAGGCGCGTTCCACACGCGGCTGTTATTGGCTATTGAGGACATCAAGCGGCTAGAAATCAGTCATCGCAAGTCGCGATATCCGAATTGCATCAATACTCACGGGAGAACCAAAATGTCGAACTCACTGAAAACCCTCGCTGTTGCTGGCGCTGTTGCCGCTGCTGTTGCCGGTCATGCCACTGTCGTCTCCGCTCAAGCCCAAGAGAAATGCTTTGGCGTTTCGCTGGCTGGCGAAAATGACTGCGCCGCAGGCCCCGGCACCACATGCGCGGGCTCGTCCTCAGTCGATTATCAGGGCAACGCATGGACTCTGGTCGAGTCCGGCACATGCACCACGATCGATCTGCCAGATGGTCGTATGGGATCTCTTGAAGCGCTCGACCGCGATCTGCCTGCATAAAATGGAATGCCCTCGGTCTTCTGGACCGGGGGCAGTCTTTCTAAAAGGAATAATTTTAGATGCTTGATGCCGCAACCCACCGTTTCAACACATTGCCGAACTCGCCCGGCGTCGGATACAAGCCACAGCATTTCACCCAAATCCTTGCAGAACCCGGACCCGTCACGTGGCTTGAGGTTCACGCAGAAAACTATATGGGCGACGGGGGGCGCCCCTTGGCGCAACTGCGTCATCTCTCTGAAAAATTTGCGATTTCCGTCCATGGGGTTGGCCTGTCGATCGGTGGTGAGGGTGCATTGGACGTCGAACACCTTGTCCGCCTCAAGCATCTTTTGGGCTGGCTCAATCCCGCCAGTTTTTCGGAACATCTGGCTTGGTCGACCCATGACAGTCACTTCCTTAACGATCTTCTGCCCCTGCCCTACACACAAGCGACGCTGACCCGCGTTTGTGATCACATTGATCAGGTGCAAGAGGCGGTGGGGCGCCAGATGCTGTTGGAAAACCCATCAAACTATCTTGATTTCGCGGAAACCACGATGTCAGAGGTCGCGTTTCTGTCCGAGATTGCCCGGCGAACGGGGTGCGGTTTGCTGTTTGACGTCAACAACGTTTTTGTCTCTGCCACCAATCAGAAAACCGATCCTTTACGCTATATCAATGACTTCCCCCTTGACCATGTAGGCGAGATCCACCTTGGCGGCCATGATGATGACAGCGACGAGACCGGCGCGCCCCTGCTGATTGACAGCCATGGCTGCGCGGTGGTCGATCCGGTCTGGGCACTCTATCGCCATGTGATCACAAAGACCGGACCAAAGCCAACCTTGATTGAATGGGACACAGATGTGCCGGATTGGCCCGTCCTGCGCGCCGAGGCGATGCGGGCGGCGGAGATCCTGGAGAGGGTGCCTGCGTGAGTGTGGATCAAACACATTTCACCCATGCGCTGTTTGATCCGGCCCAGCCTGCCCCCATCGGTCTGGTGAACCCGGGGGGTGCGCAAGCCAGCAAGCGGTTTGACGTCTATCGCAACAACGTGGCCAGCAGCCTGACAGAGGCCCTGATCACAGCGTTTCCGGTGATCTTCAAATTGGTTGGAGACGCCTTTTTCCGCGCTATGGCGGGGGTTTACCTGCGGGCCCATCCACCAAAGAACGCGCTGATGATGTTCTACGGTGCCGACATGCCCGCGTTTCTGACCGGTTTTGAGCCGGTGCAAAAGTTGCCCTATCTGCCTGACATTGCGCGATTGGAACTGGCCTTGCGCCATAGCTATCACGCCGCCGATGCGACGCCTCTCGCCGCGGATGTGTTTGCGCAGATCCCCGCAGACCGACTGATGGCGTCGCGGCTGACCTTTGCGCCTGCGCTACATTTGATCCGTTCGCGTTGGCCGATCCACGGGATTTGGCGCGCAAATATGCAGGACGGGGCACAGAAACCCGAAATGCGCGGCGAAAATGTCCTGATCACGCGGCCAGAATTTGACCCGATCCTCGCCTCACTCGCCCCAGGAGGCGGCACATTCGTGGCGCAGTTGAAAGACGGCACGCGATTTGGCGAGGCTTTGGACATGGCCACCGCCCAAGTCCCAGAATTTGACCTGACCGCAACGCTTGGCCTGCTGATGGCAGGTGGAGCAATCACTGGACTGAACGAGGATTCCCCCGAATGAATGCGCTCTTTTCCCTATATAATTCAATTTTTGAGCGCATAGAACGGCTGCTTTCGCCGACCGTCATGCCTTTGCTGGCCCGGCTGGTGTTTGCGGGCACCCTGTTAATCTACTTTTGGAATTCGGCACAGACAAAGCTTTCCGGGATCTTCACCCTGAACTTCGGGGCCTTCGCACAAATTTTCCCGAAAAAATTTGAGGCACTGGGCTATGATCCCTCGCTGATGAGCGGGCTGGACCGGGCAATTATCTTTGCAGGGACTTATGCAGAATTCATCCTGCCTGCGATGATCGTGCTGGGCCTGCTAACCCGGATTGCGGCAATTGGCATGATTGGTTTTATCGTCGTGCAAAGCGTGACCGATATTGTCGGGCACGGCGCGGATGCCAAGACCATCGGCGCGTGGTTCGACGCTGCGTCAGATTCTCACATCATGGACCAACGCGCGTTCTGGGTCTTTCTATTGCTCTATCTTATGGTGCGAGGGGCGGGGGCGATCTCTCTGGATCGCTTGTTCCTTGATCGCGCGCGCGCCTAATGGGCTTTTTCTGTGTCGGGGTTGCGGGCTAGAATTGCCAGCACGCCGCCCAAACCACACATTACGATTGGAAACATGGTAAAGGCGCTGAAGCCGAGGCCAATCAACAACCCTGCCGCCGCCAGCAAAAGCAACACTCCCCCGATCAGCGCCTGAGACCGCGCCATCGCGCCCCCTGCAATCGCAAGCAGGGGCGAGACCACGCTGGTTACCTGCACCAGAATCGGGTTTCTGACCTGCGTCGCAAGATCCTCGACCTCTCCGAACCAGTCAACAAAAGCCACATAACCGTAGCTGAAAAACCCGACGATCATCCCGATGGTTCCACCGATGATCCCAAGAACCAGGGCCGCATTTCGCATGGTCGCCTCCTTTGTCCACAACAGGGACATAAGGCAGCACGGCGCCATATCCAAGGCGGGAGTCTTTGCCCCAATTTCCCCCTCTTTTGCAGGCCGTTCCCGCCCCTTGCGAAAATCTGCCGCCAGAAGGGTCATGTCGCCTGCCATTTCATCACTAAAGCAACCTAAACAGGAGACCTTCACAAATAGTTTCCACACCTTGCGACCTTTGGCAATTTTCCACCAAAAGAAGGCGTGCCACGGTAAACACCTTGACCTATCTAAGTTCAAGTTATTGTTTTAAATAAATAAATCATCAATTGACGTAAGGGCACATAGTCATAAACCAAGCACATCAATCGCCTCGCCATAAACGAGAGGATTTTTGTCACCATTATTTCACTTGCCTTTTTTTCGAGAAACCCCATGTTATTGGTTGTGATGACAGACATTCTTCGACGACCGCTCCTCGCTTTTGGGGCAGCCAATCGCGCAAGAAGAGCTGGCTGCACCGAACCGCCGCACGTCGCGGGCGGAATGAAGACAAGGAGAAACGGAATGCCCACTGGCACCGTGAAATGGTTCAACACTACCAAGGGCTTTGGTTTTATTGCTCCGGATGATGGCGGAAAAGATGTGTTCGTGCATATTTCAGCTGTCGAACGCGCAGGATTGACAGGCTTGGCCGACAACCAAAAAATCGGCTATGAATTGTCGGAAGGGCGCGACGGGCGGTCGTCTGCGGACAACCTCAAAACCATCTGACGCTCTGTCAGCGACGAGTTGGTAAGGCGGCCCCCAGGGCCGCTTTTTTTATTTTTGTCTTAGAAAACGGCCTGCGCCGCAGGGCTTGCTATGTCCCTTCAAACAGGTGCAACAGCCCTATTCAGTGGCTGCGGCACCCTCGGAATAGCCCTTACCATAGGCCACATAAGCAGGCGCGGCCCGATGGTACCGCTTTGCTGGTGCGGGATGGCTGCTGTATCCGTAATGCGTTGGTGTTCCACAACAAATCACGCCTCCAATGGTAACCGGCTGCAAGCCTGCGGGGCAGTAATTGGCCTGCGACGGATAGGCCCAGACCGCAATCTCGTTGCTGGTCGGTTGTGTCATATTGTCAGACCAGGCCAGAACGGGCGCAGCCATCAGGCTGGCGCAGGTCAAAGCGGTGGAAAAAAGGAAACGCATGGCTACTCCTGTCACAGGTTAAAGGCCCCAGACGGCAGTCTTTTGTGATTTCCAGGGCCATGTCTTTCAATCGGGCACAGGAACAAGGGGCTGTATGATTCTTCGGCCATTTTGACAGATTATACCCGTTTGGCGAGAGTAGTCGGCGTATTCATTGCTATTTTCCTGCGTTTCCGTGTTGTAACACTTCTCGCATAACAGGCCGGAACAATCACAGCTCGGTGTGAGGGGCTTTTGCAACCGACGCCGCAAGCGCATGTTTCCAACTCAACAGACCCCACAACACCGGAGACCTGACGATGCCCCTGACCCGCCGCGCGACCCTTGGACTGCTTGCCCTGCCCCCTATCCTTGCCCTCACCGGGGGTCCCGCCTTGGCGCGCGAACCCGAGACCTTTCAGATCGAGGGGCTGGCCATCCGCGGCTATGACCCCGTCGCCTATTTTACCAATGCTCAACCCGTTCCGGGCACGTCAACACACAGTCTGAACCACAATGGCGCCACTTGGCAGTTCCCCCCTGTGTCAGCGTAGTTGTCCGCCGCTCTATTTTTCCTCTATTTCT
>CALGTJ010000311.1 GCA_937901435.1 uncultured Rhodobacter sp.
ATATGGCCCAGAGTCGCCTCTCGGTCCAATTCTCGCAGCACGTGGTCGCGGGCGGATTTGAACTCTTCGAATTGCGCAACGAAGGGAAACATCACCGTCAAAGGACGCCCCTTGGTGGCCCGGATCAGCGCCTGCAACTGCATCCGCATCACACCCGGCTTGTCCAGCCCCACACGGATCGCGCGCCAGCCCAGCGCCGGGTTCGGCTCGTCTGTGGGTTTCATATAGGGCAGAACCTTGTCCGACCCGATGTCGAGCGTGCGAAACTGGACGGGCAAATCCCCTGCGGCATCCAGAACGCGGGCGTAAATTTCTACCAACTCACCCCGTTTTGGCATGTTGTTGCGCACGAGAAACTGCAATTCGGTGCGAAACAGCCCGACCCCTTCGGCCCCCGAACTGCGCAGCGACGGCAGATCGGCCATTAGCCCGGCGTTCATGTATAGCTCGACCCCCGTGCCGTCTTTCGAGGTGGCCGGCTCGTCACGCAACGAGATGTATTTTTTCTGTGCCTCGGCCTCCATCGCGATCTTGTCGCGAAAGGCGCTGACCACCTGTTCTTCGGGGCGCAGATGGACGATGCCCTGCTCACCGTCGACGAGGATATGGTCACCGTTCAGCGCATCTGTCGAAATACGCGCCGCATGAACCACAAGGGGAATCGCGAGGGCACGCGCGACGATGGCGGCGTGACTGCCGACAGAGCCTTCTTCCAACACGATCCCGCGCAGCTTTCGCCCGTATTCCAGCAACTCTCCGGGGCCAATGTTGCGCGCGATCAGGATCGGACGGTCGGGCATTTCGGCCCCGGTTTCGCTGCCCTGCCCACTGAGAATTCGCAGCAATTTGTTGGACAGATCATCAAGGTCATGCAGGCGTTCGCGCAGATAGGCGTCCGGGACGGTCTGCATCCGCGACCGCGCGATGGATTGTTCTTTTTCGACCGCCGCCTCGGCTGACAGGCCGCGCGTGATGTATTCCTGCATCCGCTTCATCCAGCCGCGGGAATTGGCGAACATGCGGTAGGCCTCTAGCACGTCGCGCTGTTCTTTTTCGACCGGGTTCACATGGCGCAGCATGTGATCCACCCCGACCCGCAAATGATCCACCGCATCGTTGAGCCGCGACATCTCTGCCTCTGGATCGTCCGAGACCAGATTGGTCACAACCACGCGCGGCTCGTGCAGCCAGACGTGACCCTCGGCAGTGCCCTCTTGCCCCGCCGTTCCACGATAGAGTTCAGCGCGTTGATGGGGGGCGGCCAAAGCTGCACCCTCGCCAATGAATGCGCCAAGTTCTGCCATTTCAGCCAGAACCATCCCAACAACTTCAAGCGCATAGACCTCGTCATCGGAAAAGGCGCGCTTTTCTTTGGACTGAACCACCAGCACACCCAAGGTTTCGCCCAGCCGTTGAATCGGCAGACCAAGGAAAGAGCTGTAAATTTCTTCGCCTGTCTCGGGCATGAAACGAAATCCACGCGCAGAGGGCGCGTCTTCGGTGTTCACCGGTTGGGCGGTGAGTGCGACACGCCCCACCAACCCCTCACCGATCCGCATCCGGGTCTGGTGCACAGCCTCTTTGTTCAGACCCTCTGTCGCGCAAAGTTCCAGCGTTTCAGGATCCCGGAATAAATAGATCGAGCAGACCTCGGTCCGCATGGAATCCGCGATCAGATGGGTGATGCGGTCAAGCCGCGCCTGCCCTGCACCCTCTTCGGCCAGCGTGTCGCGCAAACGGCCCAGCAGTTTGCGGCTTTCGCTTTCGCTTTGTTGCGCCATACTTGCCCCACCCCACCCGAAAGCGGCCTGTCATTCTATCTGGTCACTTAACTCTGTCACTCTACCAACAACGATAGACCACATGGCAAGAGCCAGTGGAATCTTTATTCCCGCATAAAACAACTTAAAGATGCAAAGTTTTCATGACTGACAGCATTTGGTCAGAAAAACGGTTGTTAGCCCGCCTTTTCAAGCTCGAAAACATCATGCAGCGCCTGAACCGCCAGTTCCATATATTTGCGGTCGATCAACACAGAGATCTTGATTTCCGAGGTTGTGATGACTTTGATATTGATGCCCTCTGCCGCCAGCGATTTGAACATCTGCGCGGCGACACCCGCGTGGCTGCGCATCCCGATGCCAACAACCGAAACCTTTGCCACATCAGTATCCGCGACGAGATCGTGAAAATTGATGTGCCCGGCCTCTTTCGCCTCGTTCACCGCCTTTTCGGCGCGGGCCACCTGCGCGGTGGGGCAGCTGAATGTCATATCCGTGCGACCCTCTTCCGAGATGTTCTGCACGATCATATCCACGTTTACGCCAGCCTCGGACAGCGGCCCAAAGATCGCCGCCGCGATACCGGGGCGGTCAGCCACGGAAATCAGCGTCATCTTGGCTTCGTCCCGGCTATAGGCGACGCCGGCCA
>CALGTJ010000312.1 GCA_937901435.1 uncultured Rhodobacter sp.
CAAAGGGCGTGTTCATCACGATCACGCCCTTTTTGGACGCCGCAGGAATATCGACGTTATCAACACCAATACCAGCGCGTCCGATCACCTTTAGATTTGTCGCAGCGTTCAGTAGTTTTTCAGTCGCCTTGGTGTTGGACCGGATCGCAAGACCGTCATATTGGTCGATGATCGCCAGCAGCGCGTCTTTGTCTTTGCCCAGATTGGGCATGAAATCGACCTCAATGCCGCGATCCCGAAAGATCTGCACAGCTGTTTCAGAGAGTTTGTCGGATACGAGAACTTTGGGGGCCATGTTTGGCACTCCTACAGATAGAATAAGGGGGGATGGCCCGCGCATCAGCGGGCCAGATGCCAATCAGGCGTTGGACAGCTCTGTCTCAATCGCCCAAGCGAGCCAAGGCATCAGCGCCTCTAGGTCGCTGGCCTCAACCGTTGCACCGCACCAGATCCGCAAACCGGGCGACGCATCGCGATGACCATTGATGTCAAAGGCGACGCCTTCGGTTTCCAGCAGTTTAGAGACTGCTTTGGCAAAAGCGCGCGGGTCTTCGATCCGCGGATCAGTGAACTTGAGGCACACGCTGGTGGTGGAACGGGTCGCCGGATCTTCGGCAAGGTTCTCAACCCCGTCAAAACCATCCAGAAATCCCTGCACAATCTTCGCATTCGCGGTCGCACGCGCGATCAGACCGGACAAACCGCCCACGGATTGTGCCCATTCCAGCGAATGCAAATAATCCTCGACCGCCAGCATCGACGGTGTGTTGATCGTCTCGCCAACAAAGATCCCGTCGATCAGCTTGCCGCCTTTGGTCAGGCGAAAGATCTTGGGCATAGGCCAGGCAGGCGTGTAGGTTTCAAGCCGCCTTACGGCGCGCGGGCTCAGGATCAGCATTCCATGCGCCGCCTCGCCGCCCAGCACTTTTTGCCAGCTAAAGGTGGTGGCGTCCAACTTGTCCCACGGCAGATCCATGGCAAACGCGGCAGAGGTTGCATCGCAAAGGGTCAGACCGTCACGATCCATTGGAATCATCGCACCAGACGGCATCCGCACACCCGACGTAGTGCCGTTCCATGTAAAACAGACGTCTTTATCATAGTCTAACGCGGCCATATCGACGATCTTGCCGTAGTCCGCCGTATGGACGGTCGCATCCAGCTTTAGCTGTTTGACAGCGTCGGTGACCCAGCCGGACCCAAAGCTTTCCCATGCGACCATCTCGACCGGACGCTCGCCCAGCAGGTTCCACATGGCCATCTCGTAGGCCCCGGTATCCGACGCAGGCACGATCGCGACAAGATAGTCATCCGGCACGCCAAGGATCTCGCGCGTCATGTCAATCGCGCGCTTCAACTTGGCTTTGCCAATGCCAGACCGATGCGAGCGGCCCAAGGCAGCGTCACTCAATGAGTCCAGCGTAAATGTCGAGGGCTTGGCACAGGGGCCAGAAGAAAAACGCGGATTAGCCGGCCGCGTTGCCGGTTGGTTGTTATCCATCACTGGATATCCTCTCAGATATGCGCCCTTCGTTGGGGAAGGGTGTCCCAAGGACGCCTCTACGAAAACCCCAAGAAAACCACAAGAGAAAAAGCAACTTACCTCGCACCTTCGTGCAGGTCCTTGCAGAACAATGCCGGAACGTTGCAGTTGGATTGGCACAAATCTGGCACAGATTGTTCTACTTCCGTTCACGCAAACGAAAACCCCGGCGCGCTGGCGGGCGCAACCGGGGCAAATGATAGAAAGGAAGCATCACAACTTCCCTGCCTTGATACATCATCGCTGGCAGAGCGTCACCCCATTTTGTCTACTCATTGGGGGATTGACGCATGAACCGCTTTGAATGGCTCAAGGCCGTGTTGCAGGACGGCGATCTGCCCGACCGGGCAAAGACAATTGCGAGTGTCCTTGCAGTGCAATTCGCCAATGATGACACCGGCCAAATCAACCCCTCTGCCAGCACTCTGGCCGATTACATTGGCGCTTCGAAAGACACCGTTAAGCGCGCCGTTGCTGATCTTGTGGCGGCTGGATGGATTGCCCGTACCGAAGGTCGAGGCGCTGGAAACCGCACTCAATACACGCTCCTTTCCCCCGGAAAAGTGGTGCCGTTTACTGGTCAAAAAAAGGGGGCAGAACTGCACCTTTGGCCCTCAAAAAAGGGGGCAGAACTGCATGTAAACGCCATTCAGAAATGTCACCGGCTGCGCAAAGTAGAAATGTCACCACATGGCGCTAACGGTAGCAAGGCTTAGCAGCCCGAAGACCTCATATATCGCAGGGTTGTTAAGCCTTGCGGGGTCTGGTTATAGACCAAGCTTGCGGCGCTCTTTCTTGTTGTAGAAGGCTTTGATGCCTTCATCGCGCACGAGCTCAGAGGTGGTCCTAGTTCTTCGACCACTTTGCGGCCCTGTTAAGGTGGATCA
>CALGTJ010000313.1 GCA_937901435.1 uncultured Rhodobacter sp.
CAAGCCATCGGCTAGGCCGCCGGGGTGCGTGTATTTGACGATTTGGCACATCATCCAACCGAGATTGAGGCCACGCTAAAAACCGCGCGCCAAAGCGTGGGTAACGGCAAAAGCGTCTTGGCGGTGTTTCAGCCGCAGCTCCACAGTCGGGTCTCACGGCTTGGCGCAGATTTCGGCAAGGCCTTGAGTGCCGCAAACAAGGTGGTTTTGTTGCCGATCGACAGCGCCGGAGAAACGGAAGGTGGTCGAGGTAGCGAGAGGAGCCTGCGGGCTGCGTTGCAAGATCTGGCCGTCCCGTTCTGGTCAGCCCATTCGGTAAAGCAGGCCGCAAATATTGCCGCCAGCTTTGCGCAGAGCGGAGACATCGTTGTGACCATGGGGCCCAGGCTCGCGCAGCATGCGGGCCCCGAGATACTTGCGGCCTTGGGCCGCCCTGCACAGCAACTCCAAACCGACCGGGCAAAGCGCAAAGCTACTCAATCTGTAAGAAGGGGGGCTATGCGGAGCCTGCAAGCGGGGTTCGAGGTGCAGGTTGCACGAAAACCTGACGCGCCATGCGTCATTCAGGGTGACAGGGAATGGACCTATTCCCAGATCGGCCGATACGCGGATGCAGCCGCATGGGTGTTTGAAAAGCGCGGGCTGGGCCGCGGCGATCTTGTGGTGCTGACCGCAGACAAATCACCACTGCTGATTGCGTTGGTGATCGGTGCTCTGAAGGCTGGATGCGCCTTCGTGCCGATTGATCCCAAAATGAAGCGTGCCAGCCTATTTCAGATTCTGCATCAAGTTGGTGCGGCTCTAATCATCCATGATCGCAAGGCTCCCACCGACACCCCGCCGGACACGACACCTTCTTGCTATTTAGAGGACTTCTGGACAGAGGTCCTGGCAGCAGACTGCGGTCCGTTCGTCCCCGTCAGGAGTGCGCAGGATCAAGACCTCGCCTACGCCATCTTCACCTCTGGCTCTACAGGGACACCTCGGCTCGTCGGTGTCGAACATCGCAACGCCTGCAACGTCATTTCTCATTCGACGGGTACTCTTTTTGATCCGCAGGACCTGGCACTGACGCCCTTCATCGACTCCATCAGCTTTGATGCCTGCGTCCATCAGATATTCGCGACCTTGTCGATGGGCGGTAGCCTGTTAATCGAGCCCGATCTGCCAAGCCTGATGCGATCGAAGCACTTCAACCGGATTACCAACCTTGGTGGCACACCTTCGGTCATTGCCCGACTGGCCGACGTCGGCGTCCTTCCCAAGACGCTGCGCGTTATCTCGCTTGGCGGCGAGGTCATTCCGAAAACGCTGATCTCGACGCTGCGCCGCACCACCGGGATCGGGAAGATGTTCAACTTTTACGGGCCAACGGAAACGACGATCTTTTCCTCGGTGGCGCGACTGATGGATAGCGAGCATGGCGTAGATCAACCTGACGGTTCGGGCAACAACATCGGCTTTCCGATTGCCAACACCCGGCTTCATCTCGTTGACGATGAGGGCCGCAGCGTTCCGAGCGGCGAAATTGGCGAAATCTGCATTTCGGGGGCCGGCGTCTCGCGCGGCTATCTCGGGGAACCCGGGCAAACCGCCGAACGGTTCGTGCTGGACCAATTCGGCGCGCCGACCGGGGCAAGGATGTACCTTACTGGTGATCTGGGCCGACGCCTGCTTGATGGCTCTATCGAATTCCTTGGCCGCACGGATGACCAGATAAAGATCAACGGCATTCGTATCGAACTTGCCGAAATCGAGAGGCATCTTGATGACTGCGCCGGGATAGAACGCGCCGCCGTCATAGCTGGTGGCGACACGCCGGCGGGCCAGGAACTCTATGCCTTTGTCACAACCAGCATGGCCACGGACCTGTCACACGTCAGGGCAGAACTCGCCGCGCAGCTTCCCCCGGTCATGGTTCCCAAGGCTATCATTCGGATCGATGCCTTGCCGATGACCGACACCGGCAAGCTAAAGCGGGGCGACCTTCGCAGCCACATCCCCGCAACGGTAATGCATTCTACCGGCTCTGTCCCACTGGATGGCGTCGAAAAGCGCGTTATGACGCTCTGGCGATCCATACTTCGACGCCCAGACCTAGAGCCACACGACAACTTTTTTGAGTTTGGCGGCGACTCGCTTGCCTCTATGCAGATGGTCCTGAGTGTGGAAAAGTCCTTTGGCATCCGGCTTCCGGCGCAGGCCCTAGAAGACCTCGGGACGGTGGCAGACATGTCGATACATATACGTCGGCAGTTGGTCGATCCAAAGAGCATACGTGATGCCAACCCAGAGCTGACGGAACGAATATTGGACAAGCAGCAAGCCTTTCTTGCAGCGTGGAAAACCGGAAACGGCAATGAAGAAGGCCTTATTCGTCACCTCAACCCGGAGGGTGGCAAGCACGGCCTGTTCTGGTGTTTTCAAGGTTTCCCAGAGTTTCGGGCACTCGCCGGTGCTCTGGGGCCGGATCAGCCACTATACGGGATGCGCTCTGGCCACATGATAATGGAATACATGCCCGAGACCATCGCGGCACTTGCCCAGACATACTGTGATGAAATGATACGGAAACAGCCGATCGGGGCATTTTTGCTGGGCGGTAACTGTCAGGGTGCAACCATCGCCCGCGCCATTGCGCTGACCCTTCGGGCGCGGGGGAAGGAGGTTCGTCGGCTGCTTCTGATGGAACAGGCAAGCATCTGGCCTTACGATCAACCCACTGGTCTTATTTTCGGGCGCGACAGCAGCCACAATCCTTTGCGCAATCACGCCGAACCAGAGCCGATATTCCGCCAAGCCTACCCACAAGGCTATGGACTGCGCATCATCCAAGGCGGGCACGGGACGTTTTTCTCTGCCGAGAATGTCCGATCTTTGGCCGATGCGATCA
>CALGTJ010000314.1 GCA_937901435.1 uncultured Rhodobacter sp.
GGAGGGGTGGTCTGGCGGGGCAGGCCCCTCCAGCCTCTCCACCCGCAGCACGGCGTATCATTCTGTCAATCCGCGCCAGACAAGCCCCTCTTGACAGCGCGAACGATCCAAGTCCGCCAGATCCGGTCAGGCCGGCATCTGCTGGGTCGCACAGTGGATCCCTCCGCCGATCTCGCCCAGAACATCCACGTTCAGCGTCACCACCTCGCGCCCCGGAAAATGGCGCTGCAACGCCTCAACCGCCATTGCATCCCTGTCAGAGTCCCCAAACTCTGCCGCAATCACCGCCCCGTTGCAGACATAGTAATTGACGTAAGACGCGACGAAATCCACGGCGTTGATGCGCCGCTGATCAGGCTCGAAAATCACCTCGACCTTCAGACCCGCCGCCAGCAGCGCGTCATGGGTCTTCATCGCGGCCATATGAAAGGGGTCGTCCTTATAGGGATCCTCTGGCAGATTGATCAGAACCCGCCCCGGTCCGGTGAACCGCGCAAGGCTGTCGATATGATAGTCGGTGATGTCCAGATCCCGCACCCCCGGTGCCCATATCATCCGCTCTGCGCCAAAGGCGGCCAAAAGCCGCTCTGTGATCGCCTCTTTGCTCTGGCCCGGATTGCGGCTTTCGGTCTGCCAACTTGACAGATGTGCCATCAGCAGACCGTGACCGTCCTGCTCTACCCCGCCCGCCTCTCCCTGCAAACCTGTGTCGATCAGCGGCAGATCCAGTCGCTGCGCCACCCGGCCCGCGACCTTGCTGTCATGGCGATGCGCCTGCTTTGCGCCCCAGCCGTTAAACTGAATATGACTGATCGCCAGCGCGCCCTCTGGTGATTTTGTGAACAATGGCCCCGCATCGCGCGCCCAAAGATCCTCTGTCGGAATATCCCAGACCTCAACCACTGCACTCAGCTTGCGCCTCGCGCCCGCATGCTCAGAGCGAGCCGCCAACATCGTCACCGGCTCAAAGGCGGCAATCGTATTGGCGATCGTGGCAATGGTCTGCTGCACCATGTCCAGAAACACCGGATCAGGATAGACGCGCCGACTGACCGGCCACATCATAAAGGTCCGTTGATGGCGGTCCTCTTGCGGTGGCACACGCCAGCGCGGCGCGGATTGCGCACGCACCCCGACCAGAGCGGCGCTAGACAGGGTCGCAACAGACAGAGCTGTCGCGGAAGTGATCAACCGTCTGCGGTTCATAGCCCGGAATATAGCAAACTCCACCAGACCACGCTCACAAATTTTTCCCCGAACACGCCAGCCAATCCCAAGCAGCGCAGCTGCGTGACGGCACAGGCCACCCCGCGCGTCGCGAGGCCCCCAG
>CALGTJ010000315.1 GCA_937901435.1 uncultured Rhodobacter sp.
GGCGGCATTGTTGGCGGTATCGGGGGCCACGATCCCCTCGATTGCGCCAGTGCCAAAGCGTTCAGGCGTCTTGGACACACGCTTTTCCACCGCATAGGCCATAAAGGCGGCAATCGACGGCCCCGTCCCCGGCAAAGCACCAAAGAACGCACCGATCGACGAGCCGCGAATGCCCGGCATCCATGACCGGCGCCAGTCGTCGCGGGTGGGCATCATGTTCTTCATCTGCGCGCTGGTGGCGTCTATCTTGGCGTTGCGGGTGGCCCCGACAGAGGACAGGATCTCGCCGATCCCGAACAGGCCCATCGCCATCGCGCTGATCCCAAATCCCTCAAGCAGGCTCATAGAGCCAAAGGTAAAACGCCCGACGCCGCTTTGGCTGTCGGTGCCGACCGTGGCGATCAGCATCCCGAAGACGACCATCGCCAAACCCTTGGACGGCGAGGCATTGGCGATCGTCGAGGCTGCCACCAGCCCCAGCACCATCAGCGCGAAATATTCCGCCGGGCCAAAGGTCAGCGCATATTCGGCTATCAATGGTGAGAAAAGGCTGAGGATGACGATCCCGAAGGACCCCCCGACAAAGGACGCTATTGTCGTCATGAACAACGCAACACCCGCCCGGCCCTTTTGCGCCATCGGATAGCCGTCAAGGCATGTCACCGCCGCCGAAGTCGCCCCCGGAATGTTCAGCAAGATCGACGCCGTCGAGCCGCCATAGGTCGTGCCATAATAGATCCCCGCCAGCATGATCAACGCCGCCGTGGGATCAAGGTAAAAAGTGATCGGGAACAGCATGGAAATTGCAGCCAGCGGGCCGACACCCGGAATGACCCCCACGAAAGTGCCCAAAAACACCCCGGCAAAACAATAAAACAGGTTCACCGGCGTGATCGCTGTTTCAAGGCCCAGCGCGAGATTCGCGAGAAGTTCCATCAGAATGGCCAATCAAACGCCGGGATGGGCAGGCCCAGTCCCAGAATGAAGATCGCCCATGTCAGCAGCGCAAGCGATCCGCCAAGGATCACGGCCTTGACCAGAGGCACCTGTGTCTCGGCGAAGGTGGCGACCACGGTTGTCGTAAAGACTGCGGGCACAAAGCCGATGGTTTCAATCATCAGCGCAAAACTGAAAATGCAGATCGACAGAACGATCAGCGGGCGCAATTTCAGATCTACCGCCTCGCCTTTGCGAAACAGGGCCGGCACCGCGATAATTAGGCCGAAAACGGCCAGAATCACCCCCAAAGAGACCGGCATCATACCCGGCCCCATCCGGCTTATGGTCCCCATGGAATATTTGGACAGCGCATAAAGCGCGGCGGCGATCCCGAAGAGGGTCAGCCCGAGCCCGGCGACGATGTCCCGATAATCGCGATCCAGCACTTTTCCCCTCCCATAGGACCAGCACGTATCTTCTGTCTGCCGACATTCGAGCCAAAGCAGATTTCACACAACAGGCTAAAACGCGGGCGAGCATAACAAACAGTCAGGCTCAACCTGCGCAGCCAACAACTTGCGTCCAGGAACTTGCGCTGACCTCAAAGCTGTCCCACAAACGCCGCATGGAACAGGAATTGATAAACGCGGGCTGGGCCCTTGATGCGGATGACGGGTTTGTGGGTCATGTGGGGGGGCTGTGGCGACGCGTGGTCAGGGGCGAGACGCAGGTGGCCTTTATCGCGCGCCCTATTCACGCCAACCGGAACGGCGTGGTGCATGGCGGCATGTTGATGACGTTCGTAGATCGCGCCATGGGCCAGATGGCGCGCCATAGCACCGGTGCCGCGCGCGGGGCCACGATCAGCCTGACCCACCAATTTCTGAGCCCTGTCAAAATCGGGGATCTGATTGAAATGACACCGCAGGTGACGCGGACAACATCGCGCATGGTGTTTCTGACCGGCACCGCCTGTGTCGGCGAAACCCCGGTTGTTTCGGCTCAGGGCGTCTGGCGCGTGTCCCACAGTCCCGCCGAAGGAGCGAGCGACCACGCTTAGGCGTTCAAGACGATCAGCCCATCCGCCGCCGCCACGCCCTGCCCCTTGGGCATCACGAAAAGCGGATTGATTTCAGCCTCTTCCAACCGGTCCCCAAGGGTTGCACCCATATGCGCCAATGCCTCTACCGCATCGACAAGCGCCTCAACATCATAGGGCTCTGCCCCGCGATACCCGTCGAGCAGCGCCTTGACGCGCAGCGAATTCACCATCTCGCGGGCCTCGCCCTCGCGCAGCGGCAACAGCCGCAGGGTGCTGTCACCGGACAGTTCCGCCTGCACACCGCCTGCACCCAAAAGGATCAGCGGCCCCAATTGCGGATCCCGGCGCAGGCCAAGGATCATTTCCAACCCGCCGCGCAGCATGGTCTGCACCAGATAGCCCTCTGATGTGGGCAGGTCCTGAGCGGCCAGTTTTTGCGCCATCTCGCTTAGCGCAGGTCCCACATCCTCGGCCGACAGACCAATGCGTACCCCGCCCACATCAGACTTGTGCGCGATCTCGCGCGACAGCATCTTTAGTACCACCGGGCCTGACATGCGGCGCGCGGCTGCCGTCGCCTCTTGGGCGGTGTGCACCACCTGGCTTTGCGCGCCGTGCAGCCCGAACCCTGCAAAAAGCGCGCGCGCTTCGGCCTCGTTCAGCGATCCGGTCGGCAGATCACCCGGTAGGTTCGGGCCTGTTTTACGCGGCAACGGCGCGCCTTGGGCTGGCATCGGCAAGGCCGCTTTCAGCACCGTCGCGCAGGTTTCCGGTGCGGCGAAAGCGGGAATGCCCTCGCGGTTCAGCAGGTCCACGATGTGCGGCGCGTGTGGGCTGACATAGGCGATCAGGGGTTTGTCGCTTGTCGCCAAACCCGCCCGGATCGCCCCCGCCGCCACATCCGGACGTGCCAAGGCAGACGAGCCGACCACCACCACCACGCCATCGATGCCCTCCGAGGCCAGCAACGCCTTGGTTGCGGCTGTCATGATGGCGGGTTCGACGCCCGCCAAGGTCACATCGACCGGATTGCCGATCATCGGCGCGTCTTGCCCAAGGAGATCTGCCAAAATCGTACCGGTTGCCGGGTCAAGCTCTGGCACATCCAGACCAAGCACCCCGCAGTTGTCGGCCACAAGACTGCCTGCGCCACCGGTCGAGGTCAGGATCGCCACGCGTTTGCCCTGCATCCGGCGACGGCTGGCCAGCATGGCGGGCAAGTCAAGCAGGTCACTGAACGTCTCTGCCCGGATCGCACCGACCTGTCGAAACAGCGCGTCATATATGCGATCCTCACCCGCCATCGCACCAGTGTGTGACACCGCCGCCCGTGCCCCGGATTCAGAGCGACCGACCTTGTAGATCACCAGCGGCTTGCCCGCCTCGCGTGCCAAACTGGCCGCATAGCGGAACTTTTCGACAGAGCGGATCCCCTCGATATAGGCCGCAATGACGGTGGTGGTCTGGTCCTGCGCATAGGCCTCTATCAGGTCCGCGATGTCGATATCCGCCTCGTTCCCGGTCGAGGCCAGCTTGCAGAACCCGATCCCGCGTGCAGCGCCCCGTGACAAAAGCGCGCCAAGGATCCCACCGCTTTGCGAGGCAACAGAAATACCGCCCTTTGGGATGCTGTCGCCTTCCAGCGCGCCGCTGGCCGACAGCACGATTCCACGCGACAGGTCCATCGCGCCGATGGTGTTCGGCCCCAGCAGGCGCATCTCGCCCGCCGCCGCGCGCAGGGCATCTTGCCGCGCGCGCCCCTCTTCACCCGCTTCGCCATAGCCACTGGCCAAGACGATGGCGAGTTTACATCCCTTTGCCGCCAGATCCCGCACAGCGCTCTCGGCCCTTTCTACCCCAAGCAGGACAATCGCAACATCCGGCGCGCCGGGCAGATCCGCGACGCTGGCGAAACAGGGCAGCCCGGCAATCTCTGGCGCGCGTGGATTGATCGGCCAGATGTCCCCGGCAAACCCGTGTTTCATCAGATACGCCACGGGCCGCCCGCCGGTTTTGTTCGGGTCCGCAGACGCCCCGACGATGGCCACGCTTTTGGGGCCCCATAACGCGTCAAGCGCCGCCTCTGATTTTGTCATCCTGTTTCTCCCTGCCCTCAGCTTGCGGCTTGTTGGGGTCTTGTTTTTATGGCGGCCCCTTAGGGCGCGACCACCTGCATCAGCGCGTCGACGGCCACGACGCCCTCGCCTTGCGGCAGCACGATCAGCGGGTTGATTTCCGCCTCGACGATATCGTCGGACAGGGCGAGGTTTGACACCGCAACCACCGCCCTTGCCAAGGCGTCCAGATCGCCCTTTGTGCGACCACGCGCGCCGCCCAGAATTTGCGCGGCTTTCAGGCTGGCGATCATCTCTGTCGCGCCGTCAAGATCGACGGGGGCGAGGCGCATGACCGTGTCGCGGTAGATCTCTGTGAAGATCCCACCTGCGGCCAGCACCACAACGGGCCCGACCTGAGGGTCGCGGCGCATCCCCACCAGCACCTCGCCCACCCCGGCGCGCATCCTCTGCACAAGGATGCGGCAAAGGGTGTGGTCCGGCCTGTGATGCGCGAGGTTGGTCTGGATCGTTTTCAACGCCAGCGCCAAAGCCTCGGGGGTATTGATGCCCACGATCACCCCGCCCATATCGCTTTTGTGCGGGATCGCTGCGTCGAGCACCTTGGCAACGACCGGATAGGCGAAAGGCAAGTCTGGCACAGGCGCGTGCAGGTCCAGCGCGACCCATTCAGCCACAGGCACATTTGGCAAACGCGCGTAGGCCTCTGCCTCGTTCAGCATCCGGGTCTCGCCGGAACAGATATCTTTGCCCCGTGTGGGCAGGCTCGGCGCTCTCCGCCCAAGCGCGGCTGCAATAGCGTCAGCGCAGGTCTCTGGATCCTCGAACACCGGCACGCCCGCGCCCGCTAGACGGCGGGTCGCGTCAGGCGCATCCGGTACAAGGAAGACCGCAAAGGGATGGCCGGGGGCGTCGATCAGGTCCAGCGCGGGCTGCACCGCAAGATCCGGGTTGAACCGCGCCGAAGACCCGACACAGACCAGCACAAGATCAAATTCCGGCGCGTCACGGTAGACCTCGATCGCGGCGCGCATCACGTCATAACGCGTGCCTGCAAGGGTCAGATCAAGGATGCGGGCCTGTCCCTGTGCGATCCCCTTTTTCGCAAGGGCTGCGCAGGTTTCACCGCTTGGCGGCACGATCTCGACGCCGAGGCCTGCCAGTCGATCCACGGCCATCGCCGCCCCACCCCCGGTGGTCGTGATCACGCCGACCCGCCCGGCCCCGACCTGATGCGGTCGGGCGGCGGCAGGCACCCGTTGCAGCAAAGGCACGGCCTCCAGCAGGCCCTCGAACATGTCGACCCGCGCGATGCCGCAAGCCCGCAGAAAGACATCGGCCACCTCATCCGTGCCCGCCAGTGATCCGGTGTGCGACTGCGCCAGTTCGGCCGCCTCGTCCGAGCGCCCCAGTTTGAACGCCGCCACAGGTTTGCCGCGCAAGGCGGCCTCTTGTGCAAAGCGTTGCAGGCGGTCGGCGTGACCCATGTGTTCAAGGAACAGCAGGAACCCGGTCACCGCGGGGTCCTCCAGCGCGGCCAAGCAAACATCGCCAATGGCCAGATCCGCCTCGCCCCCGACCGATACCAACCCGGCAAAGCCCAACCCCTTGCGCTTGCCCCGCGACAACAGCGCGCCGATCAGGCTGCCACTGTGCGAGGCCACGAATAGCCCGCCCTTGGGCAGGTCCGGTTCTGCGAAAGCCGCATTTGCAGTCAGGATCAGGCCGCGGTGCAGATTGGCAAGTCCAATCGAGGACGGCCCCAACACACGCATTCTGCCACGATCTATAACCGGCTTGAGCCGCACATGGTTTTGCGCCCCCGCCTCGCCGGCCTCGGCAAAACCGGTCGCCAGAACTGTCGCCACCGGCACGCCTAGCGCCTCACAGTCTTCCAACGCGTCCAACGCCCGTTCAGCGCCGGTCAGGATGAAGGCGTGTTCAGGCACCTCTGGCAGGGCGGCCAGAGAGCCAAAGCTGCGTTCTCCTTGTACCATGTCGCGGGTCGGGTTCACCGGATAGATCTGCCCGCCATATCCCGCAGCCCGCAAGAACCGAAGCGGGCGGCCAGAGGTCTTTTCGCCGTCATCAGACACTCCGACAAGCGCGATGCTATCGGGACGCAGCAACGCTTTTTGCCAGCTTGGACCCTGCATCACGCTGGCCGCTGGCTAAACCGCCGTTCGAACACATGTTCGGCGATCCGGTTCTTGAGCATTTCGGTAGACCCCCCCGCGATCTGCCAGCCGCGCGTGCGCTTGACGCAGTATTCCACAAGGCTTTCTGTTGAATAGCCATATCCGCCCATCGCCTGCATCGCCGCATTTGCCACCTCGAACCCGGCCTGATTGCAGGCAAGTTTGGCGACGGCGGTGTCAAACGCCGAGGGCAGGCCATTCGCATCGCCGTCACGCGCCGCGCGGTACAGCAGCATCTGTGCGCTTTCCAGCTTGACGATCATTTCTGAAAACTGCCACTGCAAGCCCTGAAACTCGCACAGCGGACGCCCGAACTGGGTCCGCTCCATCACATGACGGCGGGCCACCTCGTAGGCGTGCCGCCCTAGGGCCAGCGCCCGAGAGGCATTGCCGATGCGTTCGACGTTGAACCCGGAAATCTGCTTTTTGAACCCGCCAGGGCCAAGCAGGACATTCTCTGCCGGGATCCGGCAGTCCTCGAAATAGAGCGGGCACCACTCTTCGCCGCTCATGAAGGGCGCGGGCTTGCCCACGGTGAATCCCGGCGTGCCGCGTTCGACCAGCACCGATCCGATGCCCCCGGTTCCGGGGCCAAACCGGACGTATATCAGGAACAGATCCGCATGTGGGCTATGGGTCGAGAACACCTTTGAGCCGTTCAGGATATACCCGTCGCCATCTTCGCGCGCGCTGGTTTTCAACTCTGTTACCGCAGAGCCGGCGTCGGGTTCGCTCATCCCCAACGAGATCAGCGTCTTGCCTGCCAACAGACCGGGCAGCCAGCGTTCTTTTTGGGCCGGGCTTGCGAATTCGGCAAAGGTGCGGATCGGGCCAAAGTTTCCGGCCTGCGCCACATCCGCGCTTTTGGGACAAACCATCGCCAGTTCCTGAATGGTGATGACCGCATCCATCAGTGTCCCGCCGATGCCGCCGTCCGCCTCGCGCATGGTAATCCCAAGCATCCCCATGTCCGCCAGTTTCCCCGCCACATCCCACGGATAGTCACTAGAATGCGCGCGCTCCAGCGCGCCATTGGCCAGTTCCCCTCTTGCAAAGTGACGGACGGCATCGGCAAGCTCGACTTGGTCAGAGGTCAGTCCTGAGGTCACGGGCTCGGCTCCTTCATGGCACAAATCCGGGCATAGCTTGGCCCTTCGACGCCTTATCAAGCCAAATCAGGAGTATGGAAAGTGATAGAAAGTGGGAATTGCATAATGTAAAGTCAGCCTTGATGTCGATCCTGCGCGGGCTGATCAGTCGTTGGCACGGTCTGTGGTCGATCTGCACACGGCCTAGGCAGACCCGGCAGCCAACGGCCAAATCCAAAACTGTCACGGCAGTCGCAATTCACGGGTAGCGCCGTCAAAGTCGGCCTGCTATCCTTCAAAAGGCAAAAATGCCTGACGAAGAAAGCCTTTCTTATGCAAAGTGTGTTCGCCCGTCTGACCCTTTTCTGTGTCGTTCAGATCGCGGCCCTGACAGTCGTTTGGTTCCTTGTCGTGGTTGAATGGCGCTGGGATGTGGTCCAGCAATTTCTGGGTCATATCGGCCCCGGCACATTTCTGGTCGGGATGGGCGTTGCGGCAATTTTTCTGCACAAACAGACCCGCACTTTGACCCGCTATGAATGCTATCTGGCGATTTTGGCAGGGGGGGCCTATGTGCTGGCGGATACGTTTATCATGCACCCGCCATGGGGCGTTTTCAGTGATCCGGGTCAGGCCGAACAGGAACATGTGTCGATCATGGCGATGGTCTTTATTCTGGGTGTCAGCGGGCTTGTCCTTCAGCGCAGATTTGCCAACAGCCTGCCAACCTCGGCCCATTTTTTTGTCGGCGTCAGCGTCGTCGCCATCGTCTTTGGCAATCACCCCCAACATACGGTCACAGGCGGCGTCGGCCATTACGCTACGATGCTGTTCTTGGCGGGTGCCGTGGTGTTTCGGATCATGGATCGCTATATCGAATACGCGGTTCTGATGATCATCACCGGGTTCGTGTTCTTTGGCTCGCAGACCGGCCTTGCCGAATATGTAGACACAGTCGGAAATTCTGCGGGGGCGTGGATTGCGCTTTGGTCCACGTTGGGATTTGTGTCCTCGACAGGATTTCTGGCGCTATCGCCCGGCGACAGAGCCCCCCCCCGCTGAATGAGGGACGACCGCATCGGTCCATCCCTGCAATTGAAAGCGCCCGCATACTCCGGACAGCACTAACAAATGAGGATCATCATGATAAACCGCCTTTTATGTCTGGCCACAGCCCTGCTGATGTCCACCGCCGCCATGGCCCATACCACTTTGGTCGAGAGCGAGATCAAGCAAGGCGTCGCGTCAAAGTTTACCCTGAGTGTGCCCCATGGGTGCGGGGCAGAGGCCACGCTGCGGTTGCGGGTGCGCATCCCCGCCGGGCTGGTTGCAATCAAACCACAGCCCAAGGCAGGATGGGCGCTGGACGTGGTCAGTGGAGCCTATGAGACGCCGCAAAAGCTGGGCGAAACCACCTTGAGCGAGGGCGTGTTGGAATTGATCTGGGAGGGGGACCTGCCGGATGCCTATTTCGACGAATTCGCCTTTCGCGGCACTGTGACAGAGGCGGTTGAGGTGGGCAGTATCCTGTATATTCCGGCGGTTCAGGAATGTGCGACCGGGGTCGAGCGGTGGATCGAAATCCCGGTGGAAGGGCACGGATCGCACGATCTGGCCCGCCCGGCCCCAGCGGTCAAGATCACCCCTGCCGGCGCGCATCATCATTGATCACCCTCACCTGAAAGCACCGGACCCATGACCCTCATCGCACGGATTTTCTGTGTCATCCTTGCGCTCTGCCTGCCTGTGATGGCGATGGCACATGCCCAGTTCAACGGGTCAGAGCCTTCGCCCAACGCCTTGGTCCCAGAGCGGCCAGAGACCGTCTCGCTGTGGTTCAGCGAGCCGGTTTCACCGGTGGCGATGCGATGGATTTCCCCCGATGGCGAAAGCTATCCGGCAGAGGCAGAGCCTGGTGGAAAACAGGTTCTGGTGCCCCCACCACCAGAGGTGGGGGACGGCAGTTACATGCTGGCGTGGCGGGTGGTGTCTTTGGATGGGCACCCTGTCGGGGGCATCCTTGTGATCTCTGTTGGCGCGACCTCTGATCTGCCAACGCTCAGCAATATCAGTTGGCCCCCCCTGTCAGCCTGGGCCTTGATCGCGGTGAAGTTTGCCCTGTCGGTCTGTCTGGTTCTGGGCATCGGTGGCACGGTCTATAGCCGCTTTGTCGCCGCGCACACCTCTGTTGACGCTGTGAGCCTCTGGGCGTTGTACCTGACCTTTCCGGCAGCCTTGTTTCTGGTCGCAGCACAGGGACTAGACCTGCTTGGGCTGCCACTTGGTGCGGTGTTCTCGGGCGCGCCTTGGGTCACGGGGGCCAGTACCTCGATTTTTCGTACGGCGGTCATCGCCGCAATGGCGGCCGTCACCGCCCTGATCCTCATCCGTGTCACGCCCCTGTCCCGGCACCGCGTGGCGGGTCCGGGCCTTGCCTTAATGGCTTGGGCGCTGGCCGCGACCTCTTATGCGGTCTCGGGTCACACGGCCACCGCAGAGCCGGAATGGCAAGCCGTTCTGGCCATGTTCACGCACGGCCTTGCGACCCTCTTTTGGTTGGGCGCCTTGCGGCCACTTCTTGGCGTGATCCGGCACGGCAATGACGACCTGACAGAATTGCGGCGGTTTTCCAATTTCGCAATCCCGCTTGTCGGGTTGCTGATCGTCACCGGATTTTTCATGGCCTCCCTTCACGCAGGCTCTGGCGGGTTTCAGGCCTTGGGCATGTCAGGCTACGGTATTTTGCTGTTTATCAAACTGGTCTCTGTCATCGGCTTGTTGCTGGTGGCGACGCATAACAAGTTGGTCCTGACACCTGCCCTGTCCCGTGGAACCCCCGGCGCACAGGACGCCCTGCGCGGGTCGATCCATGTCGAAATCGTGCTGGCCCTGATGATCGTCGCCTTCGCCTCTTCCTTTCGCCTGACCCCACCGCCCAGAACTGCCTCTCAAGACCCCGAGGCCCGGAGTGTTACGGTCAACCAGTCGGACATCACTGCCGAGTTACGCATGACCCCAGGCCTTGTTGGCCCCAATGAAATCACAGTCATGGTCGCCAATGCCGACGGATCTGCGCTGACCCCGCTTGAAATCACCCTTGGGTTTTCGATATCCGAGAATGACATTGGGCCCATCGTTGTCGATGCGGCGCTTGGTGAAAATGGTTGGACCACGGGACCCTTCATCCTGCCGCAACCGGGTGATTGGGAGGTCGATTTGAACCTCTTGGTGACTGATTTCGACATCGTTACCCTGAAAACCACGGCGACCGTCGACCCCTAAGGCGGTTTTGGGCGCAGTTCCGGCGGGTGCAACAGCGATTGCGAAAGGCGCTGTGTCAAAGACTGCTGCATCAAGCCGCGCGTGCACAACCACGGCCTCCTTCAGGGGCTTTTTCAAGAATGGCGCAGGGATTTGATTTCAGGTCATTCCGACAGGGTATCGGCGAGAATGTTTGAAATCTGTGTCCGGTTGAATGGCTTGGGCAAAAAGCTGAACTTTAAAGTTTGCGTGATATCGCGCATCAGCTGAGCCTCGGGATACCCCGACACGAGGATCAGTTTTGCCTTGGGGCGGATCTTGCGGACCTCTGACGCGAAATCGACGCCGCTTTTGCCGCCGGGCAGGATTACGTCCACCAGAAAGACGTCAATGTCAGGGTCTCGATCCGCCGCGACAAGTGCCTCTGCCACGGTGCCGGACATCGAAACCCGGTAGCCCAGCGACAGGATCATCCGGGAGACGGTCGAGCTGACCTGCTGGTTGTCTTCGAGGATATGCACATGCTCGCCATGTCCCGCCAAAGGCGCAGGGTCGGCAAGGATGTCGGGTTTGGCTATCCGCTCGCTCGCCTTTGGCAGATAGACCGAAATGGTGGTGCCGCTGCCAAGTTCACTGTGAATATGCGTGTCCCCCCCCGATTGCTGCGAGAATCCCAAGACCATGGACAAGCCCAGCCCGGTGCCCTTGCCAACGTCCTTTGTGCTGAAAAAGGGGTCAAACGCCTTGGCCATTGTGTCCGGTTCCATCCCGGTTCCGGTATCCGTAATGGCAATGCGCACATAATCACCGGGGACCAGACTGGCGGGGGGCATGCCAGCCTCATTCTTAACCCGGATTATTCATCGAGGCGAGGGTGTGTGATGGCGGCGGTAGCGTA
>CALGTJ010000316.1 GCA_937901435.1 uncultured Rhodobacter sp.
TGCCTATATGGCGCAGGTGCAGCGTCGCAGGCTTTACGGCGGTCTGACCCTTCTGATTTTCGTCGTTTTGATGGTGTCCGGCTTCAATGTCGCCGACGACCGCAACGCAGGCGGGTTCTGGGATGGCTTACATCAGATTGGCGACTACCCGGCGGATGTTCTGTCTGAGGCGTGGGAAAAGCGCGCCGATCTACCCGGCCTGATTGTCAAATACTTCCCGGCATTGGTGGAAACTATCAATATCGCTGCGGTCTCGACCTTGATCGGGGCGATGGGGGGCTTGGTCTTGTCGTTGCTGGGCACCCGTGGCCTTGCAAAATGGCCCAGGCTGATCCCGCTGTTTCGCCACATCTCGGACATTATGCGCGCCGTGCCAGAGATCGTGGTCGCGCTGGTGCTGATCTTTGTGCTGGGTGGTGGTCCCGTCCCCGCCATGATCGCCATTGCCATTCACACAGCTGGCGCGCTCGGCAAGATGTTCTCGGAGGTTTCCGAAAACGCTGACCTGAAACCGGTCGAGGGTCTGGCCTCTACCGGGGCCACGTGGTCGCAACGGATGCTGTTGGGCGTGCTGCCGCAGGTCGCCCCCAACTACATAAGCTACACCTTGCTGCGGTTCGAGATCAACATCCGCGCCTCTGCCATTCTCGGCTTTGTCGGTGCGGGCGGGCTGGGCTACGAGTTGCGCAACTCGATGGCTTGGGGGCCGGGCCGCTTTGACGAGGCCGCTGCGATCTTCGTCCTGCTGTTCGGGACGATCGTGTTCTTCGATCAAGTCTCCAGCCGCTACCGCAACCGCCTCACAGAAGGGCAAGGCCAATGACCGCCATTGATCTGGACACCACCAAGTTCGAGGCCGCAAGGCTTTTTCAGCGCAAGCGCCTGTTTGGCTTTGGCATCCCTGCGGTCATCGCGCTGTATTTTGTCTATATCTTCTTTGCCTTCGACCTGCCGGGCCTCGCGGGACGCGCCAATATGGACAACGCCATCACGCTGGCTTCTGACAGTTGGTCGCACAAGGTGCATGTCACCCGCGACAACCGCTCTGGCGAGATCACCTACGCCGTCGAAGGCGAGCGCAAGGGCACCTACCCCGACGGCATGCGGCCCGATTGGGTCAGCGGGGATGAGATACTCACCATCGATCTGGGCGGCGATCATATCGTGCGCTACCTTCCTGACAACCGGACCGAGATTGAAATTCCGGGTTTTCAATTGATCGAGGCGTACGCCGAGGGGCGCAGCGTGACGACCAATTTGCCCGCCGACCTGCCGGATTGGATTTCCGCCTCAAACCGCCGCGTCGGCATCACGACACCCGAAGGGCGCATCACGCTGACAGGCGCGCGCACCGAAGTGTTCAACTACTTCCCCGGATGGGAGCTGTTCTGGTTCACGCTCGACAGCCCCTATCACGGACAGGGCCTTGGCACGCTGATGTTCGGGGATCGTCTGGACCCCGCACGCTCAAACATGTCAGGCGCGCTCTCTGATTGGTGGAACAATGCGATGTGGCGCCACAAGGATGTGGCCTGGGCCATTGGCGAGACGATCCTGATGGCATTCCTTGGCACGATGGGGGCTGCGATCATCGCGCTGTCGCTGGCCTTTCTGGCGGCAAGACGTTTCTCGCCAATCATGCTGCTGCGTGCCACCACCCGCCGCCTGTTCGATTTCGTGCGCGGGGTGGACGCGCTGATCTGGACGGTGGTTCTGGCGCGTGCCTTTGGCCCCGGTCCATTGACGGGCGCACTGGCGATCCTGATCACGGACACAGGCACCTTTGGCAAGGTCTTTTCTGAGGCCCTTGAAAACGTGGATCAAAAGCAAATCGAAGGGGTGTCCTCTACCGGGGCCAAGCCGCTGCAACGCTACCGCTTTGGCGTGATCCCGCAGGTTGTGCCGGTGCTGCTGGCGCAGATCCTCTATTTCCTTGAATCCAACACCCGTTCCGCCACAATCATCGGTGCCATCACCGGGGGCGGCATCGGACTGATGCTGACACAGGCGATCCAGACCCAGAAAGACTGGGAAGAAGTCGCCTATTACATCGCGCTGATCATCGTCATGGTGATGGCCATGGACTGGGTCTCGGGCTGGCTGCGCGGCAAGCTGATCGGGCGCAAGGACTAAAGCTGCGTCTAACGGCTCCGGCCCGATCCATCGCTGACGGGGGCCAGCCGCGACCTGCGTCAGGCCGATGGAATTTTGCGCAAGGGCAAGAGGTGCATTGTGGCGCATGGCGACCCGCACCTGCGCGACGGCGCAAAGCAACTTTACTTTAATCGCCATACGCGCATGTATTTGGACATGACCCCTGCCCTCGCACATCCCATCGAAATCCTTGTCGTCGTCACCCCGCATTTCAATCTTGCGACAACCTCGGCGTTCCTTGACCCATTTCGCGCGGCCAATTACCTGACCGGACAGAGCCGGTTCAAGTGGTCCCTGATCTCTTATTCGGGCGGCGCGGTCGCCACCAGCAACGGGATGACGGTCGCGACGGCGGCGTTGAGCACAACGACGGGATCCCCCCCCGATATCGTTGTTGTCTCGTCCAGTTGGTCCCCGGAACGCTACCAAGAGGCCGCGCTTACGAAACAACTTCAACGGTGGGCCAGAGCCGGAACCAGAGCAGAAACAAGAGCCAGAACAAGGATCGGGGCGCTTGATACCGGCGGATTTATCCTTGCCAAGGCCGGCCTGCTGGATGGAAAACGCGCCACCGTCCATTACGAACATATCGACGCTTTCATCGAATTATTTCCCGAAATTGACGTCAGCGAGACCGTCTTTGTGGTTGATGGGCCTGTGTTTACCTGTTGCGGCGGGATGGCATCAATGGATCTCGCCCTGCATCTTTTGCAAGAGTTGGGCGGTGAGGGCCTTGCAAATGCCGCGGCAAGATATCTGTTTCACCATGCCGTGCGCGGGCCGGACGCATCCCAAAATCCCGACCGGCTGGAACCCTTTGGCCAGACCACACCCAGCCTTGTGCGCCGCGCCATTGATGTGATGGAGGCGCATCTTGAAACCCCCCTGTCGATCCCCGCGATTTGCCAGCACCTGAAGGTCTCACAGCGCCACCTTGGCCGGGTGTTCAAGGACTATGTCCGAAAGACCCCGGTGCTGTATTATCGTGACATCCGGTTGGATCGCGCGCGCGGGCTGGTCACCCAGACCGAGTTGAAGCTGAGCGAGATCGCGGTCGCCTCTGGCTTTGCCAGTCAGGTGCATTTCAGCCGCGCCTATCACCAGCGATTTGGCCTATCGCCGAGGCAAGACAGGATCGACGGGCGGGTTCCGTTTGAGTTTCGCGCCTGGCCGATGCACACCCCCAAGGGCCGCTAGCGATATTTTGCGGCCGCCACCTGCAGAGCGGTCAGCATTTGGTCGCGTTTGCGCGACAGATCCTCTGGCGATTGCCCGCCTGCCTGCTCTGCCATCCCGGCCACCAGTGTCGCAATCGTGGCCTCGTCCAGATGGGGCGTGCCCAGATCATCCCACCATCCGTTGAACGTGTCTTTGAAGTGGTCACAAAACGCCTGTAGTCCGCCCTCTCCGGCCCCCAGATGAAACAGGGTCGTCGGCCCCATCGCCGCCCATCTCAGGCCCGGCCCCGCCCACATCGCCTTGTCGATGTCCTCGACACTTGCAACGCCCTCAACCGCCATGTGAACGGCCTCGCGCCAGACCGCCGCCTGCAAACGGTTGGCGACATGGCCCGGCAGGCCTTTCTTGATGCGGATCGTGACTTTTCCGATGTCGTGATAAAACGCGTCGACCCGGTCCAGCACGCCCGCGCCGGTCTTTTGGTTGGCTGTCAGTTCGACCAGAGGGATCAGATGCGGCGGATTGAAAGGATGCCCCAGCACCAGCGGGGCCGGGTTCGCCCATCCCTGTTGAAGCGCCTCAAGCGTAAGGCCAGAGGTCGAACTTGATACAAGCGTGCGCGCGCCCAGAACCGGTTCGATTTCGCCAAAGATGGCATGTTTGACGGGCAGGCGTTCGGGGGTGTTTTCCTGCACGAAATCCGCGCCTTTCACCGCCTCTGCTGCACTCTGCGCAAAGCGAAGCGCCTCTGGTGTAGCGCGCTTCGTCAACCCCAGTTCATCCAGAGCGGGCCATGCGTTTTCGATATAGGCGCGCACGGCCTGTTCCGTCGTGGGGGCCGGGTCATAGACCGTGACCTGTCGGCCTGCCGCAAGGAACAGCGCCGTCCAGCTGGCCCCGATGACGCCCCCGCCAAGGACGGCAACATTGTGAATGTCAGACATCAGAATAATCCTGGATTGAGAGGCGAGGCTGCGGTCATGCCGCCATCGATTGTGAATAGCTGTCCGGTGGCAAAACCGGCCTCGTCCGAGGCCAGCCAGACGGCCATGGATGCAACATCGGCAGGCGAGCCAAAGCGCCGTGTTGCGTGGCGCGCGATTGCGTCGGCGCGCGCCGCCTCGGGATCTTGTGCCAGATCAAAGCCTGCCTCCAACATCCCCGTTTCGATCCATCCCGGGCAGATCGCATTGCACCTGATACGGGGCCCGTGATCCACCGCAATCGAGCGTGTCAGCCCATGCACAAAGGCCTTTGACGCGTTGTAAAGCGCCATCGAGGGGTCAGCGACCTTGCCTGAAATCGACCCGATGTTGATGATCGATCCAACGGGGGTCATCTGCGGGATGAAGGCGCGGCAGACATTGAACACGCCGCGCGCATTCACCCCCATGACCAGATCCCAGTCGGCGTCAGTGCTATCAACCACCGTCTTTTCCACTTGAACCCCGGCGTTGTTCACCAGCGTATCGACAGGTCCGATCACGCGGCAGACGCGTTGCACATCTGCGTCTCTGGAGACGTCCAGTTCAAACCAGCCCACCGCTTTGGGCAGATCAGCAGGTCTTGCGCCGCGTCCGCAGGTCATGACCTGCGCGCCTTCAGTGACGAAGGCGTCAACGATCCCGCGACCGATCCCTTGCCGCCCGCCCGTCACAAAGGCGCGTTTGCCCGCCAGCCGCATCAAGACGCTCCTATCACAGCTTCATCTGCTGTACCTGCGCGGACAGGCCGCCATCCAGCACCCACAACTGACCACTGGCATAGCGCGCCTCATCCGAGGCCAGCCAGTTCACCAGATTGGCAATATCTTCGGGCGTTCCGTAGATGCGCATCGGATGCACGTCGCGCACCGCTTTTTGCAGGGTCTCAATCGTGCCACCGTCCCCGCCAGACCCGCCCCCGTTGAAAAAGCTTTGCAGCATCGGCGTGTCAATATAGCCGGGACAGATCGCGTTCACCCGGATGCCCTCGGGGCCGTGATCACAGGCCATTGCGCGGGTCAGCGCGTGCACCGCGCCCTTGGTGGCGCAATAGGCCGCAAGGCCGGGATCGGCAATGAACCCATCGTAAGAGCCGAAATTGATCAGAGACGCGCTGGTGCCCGATCTGGCCGCCTCGCGCAACAGCGGCAGCGCATATTTAGAGGTCAGAAAGGTGCCTGTGGCGTTGACGGCAAAGCTTTGGTTCCATTCGTCCAGCGTGGTGTCTTCGATCGTCTTTTCGATTTCGATCCCGGCCGCATTCACAAGGATGTTCAGGCGGCCCTGCTCTGCCTTGACCCGGTTCATCGCGTCGATGACTTCGCTTTCTTGCGTAACGTCGAGTTTGACAAAGCGGCTGCCATCCTCGTCGTGCTCTGCCAGTGACCCTTGCGGCGTCAGGTCGGCCGCATAGACCGTTGCGCCTTCTTTCACAAAGCGTGACACGATCGCGCGTCCGATCCCACCGCGCCCGCCCGTCACAAGGGCTGTCTTACCGTCAAGTTTCATCGGCTGTTTCTTTCAGTGAAAGGGTGATCGGACCGTAAAGAGCCGTGCATCACCCGGCCCCTTTCGCATAAGCGTCCAGGACCAAGCCATGAAAGTGATGCACCGCATGTTCGGATTTGCCAGAGCCCTGCGGGTCATGCACGATACGTCCCTGCGTGAACGCAGGCGTGTTCATGCCGCGCTGCACGCTTTCGACAAGGCCGATATCCTCGATCTGCAAGACCTCGTCAAGATAGCGGATCGCGTCCAGTTCCATCGTGTCGGGTTCCGGTGTCTCAAGAAAGAAGTCATAGGTTTCAAGGGTGCGGTTCGGTCCCACTGGAATGATGTTTAACACGATCATCGACGACCGCCCCGGATAGCGCATCAGACAGGTTGTCGGATACAGCCACCAGACGGCGTGGGTCTTGACCGTGGCGTTTGACACATCATAGGCGGCATTCGGGCTGTTGCCGGCCTCGGCCATGTGACTGGAATACATCCCGTATGTGGTGACTTTGTAGGTGTCCATATCGACAAGCTCGCAGAAATCCTTGTGCGCTGTCGGGCAGTGATAACATTCGAGGAAATTATCGACCACGTTTTTCCAGTTGGATTTGACGTCATATGTCAGGCGACGCGCGAATGTCAGCTGGTCCACATCCGGGGCCCAGTGGCGCAGCTCGGATTCCAGATCGCCCGATTGGGACGACAGCGACGGCGTATCCGGATCGAGGTTCACAAAAACAAAGCCGCAGAATTCTTCGACCTGCACCTGATCAAGGCAGATTTCGCCCGTGTCAAAGTCCTGCAGGCTTTCGGTGTGGGGGGCGCGCACCAATTGACCGTCCAAACGATAGACCCAAGCGTGATAGGGGCACATGATGCGGGTGGTCGTGCCCTCGCCTGCGAGCAGTTCATGGGCACGATGTTTGCACACATTATAAAAGGCGCGCAGCACGGCGTTCTTGTCCCGGACAATTACGATGGGGTGACCTGCGATCTGAACGGTCAGGTAAGCCCCCGGCCCGCGCGTCTTTTCGACATGGCACACCCATTGCCACGACCGGCTGATCACCTTGGTCAAATCGGCATCAAACCACGCGGCCTGCGTGTAGGCGTCTGCCTTCAGAGAATAAGACCGTGACGGCTCTTTATCATAGCCCGCAGAGATCTGATCTGGATTGGTCATCTGGCAAAGCCTCTTTGTGCAACACCCCCAAGGTGCCGCATGTCCAAGGTGGCAGAACCGCGGTCGTTGGACTTGATCTTTTTCGCCATAAACCAAACTATTTTCGTCACTGCCTTTCATCGGGATGGTCCCGCGGAAAGCCTTTTCTCGCCCGTCCTGACGTTGAGGGGCCTGACGTTGGGGGGCTTGACGTTTGAGGGCCTGACGCCGGGGGGCCTGACGTCTGGAGACCTTACATCTCAAGCCTCTCCATCTCAGGTGGCGCGGGGCGGAAGGGGGGCCGCCTAGGTTTGCCCAGCAATTGCCCCACTGGCCCACCATCGGGGATCGGATAAAAGCGCGGCTTGATCGCCTCCATGACCTCTGCCAGTCGCGGCTCTGTCGAGGGGGGCGATGCGCGAGACCACCACATCGGCAGAGGTGTCTTCGGTAAAATAACCCTGTTCCTGTGTGGACATGGCTTAGCCCTCCGTTTTGGCAGGAATGGCCGCAAGGACGCGGGCCAGTTCGCTTGAGTGATCGCCCTCTGCGCCATCGTTGCGCCAGCAGACATGCTGATCGGGCCGGGTGAGGATATAGCCCGCATCGCCCACCTCGCACGCATGCGCCCAGTCGCCGGTGTGGTCGACATATTGCTGGCGTGGTCCGATGACATGGGCCGCGATGGCAATCCCCATATCGGCGGCAATCTTGGCTGCGGCCTCTGCCCATGTCATGCCGCCAAGACCGGTGAACAGCGTAAAGACGCCGTGCCCGGCCAGATCCAGCGTCGAATGCGTGCCACCCGCCGCGTCAAACAGCCAGACATGGGGAACGCGCGCGCCCGGCCATGTGGTCGGCTGGTAATGCAGATCGGCGTCGGGGGTAAAATCGGGTTCCATCTGGCCATCGGTCACAATCGCATCGGATCGATAGCGCTGGTTCATCTCGACACCATGCGCGTCAAATTCGTATGTCTTGAACGCAATCGCCGCATTCAGCGCGGCCCGATGCGCCTCTGCCTCTGGCGTGCAATCACAACGCGCGTCCATATTGGCCTGAATTTTCTCGATATCCGTGCCCCCGGTCATGCCCAGAGCCTCAAAGATCGGGCCGAATTCACCGATGGACTGGTTGGCGCGGGTCACGATCTGCTTGGCAATCGGCGCGCGCTCGACTGTGTGGCTGTCCGGCAGGCCAGCCCCCGCCTGCCCTTTCACAACGGCCGCCAGCTTCCACGCGAGGTTGAAGGCATCCTGTATCGACGTGTTGGACCCCAGCCCGTTCGAGGGCGGATGCCGGTGCGCCGCGTCACCCATGATGAACACGCGGCCCTTTGACATTTGCGTGGCATAGCTGTCGTTGACGGTCCATGTGGTTGCAGGCGGTCTTGACCAAGATCGGCTCGATAAAGGTCTGGGGCAGATCGTTCATGAAGGACGGCGAGGACAGCAGATGCTCGGCTCTGGACAAATATGCGTGCCCCATGATTTCATCCGCCCGATCTCTTCGCCCGCAAGGCTTTCGCAAACGACATTCTTGCCCATCAGGCTTTGATCCATCGCGTTCAGATAGACCTCGGCCTCGACGTCGCGGCCCAGATCGCGCAGCACCTCCATGGTGCGCTGGTTGGTGATATGCGCGCGCGGCGTATTCGCCAGCCAGTGATAGCGGTTGATCACCACATTGGGCACGCCATAGCCGGACAAAAGCGCCGCCGTCGTCGATCCGGCCGGGCCAATGCCAGTGCCAGTGCCAGTGCCAAGGGCTCGCCCCTGAGGTCGGTTAAACGATGACCTGCATCGAGCCGCCGGTCGGGATGTTGGGGTGATCGGAATTGTACACGATCACCAGATCATACCCCCCGCCGTCCTTCAGACGCCATTGACCGCCCACCAGAGGCGTCTTGGCGACATTCGCGGCGGCAAAAGGCTGGGGAAAGCCAATATTCGGGTCGCCCCATGCGTTGCTATCGCCATCGTTGGGAAACAACCCGCCGACCTGCCTGTTGGTGTCCAACTGGTTCCAGATGGCGGTAAAGGTGCGGATCACATCCTACAGCCCCCAGAAGAAGTGAAAGCTGTAGTCAAACGGACGCCAGATCCGGGATCACCCGGATTGCCCTGCTGGCCAATGAAATAGGGCTGTACGGGGCCACGGTCGAGATCACCGGGATCTCTTCGGCCTCGCAGGTGGTGGCGACGGGGTTTGTGATTTCAGGCGTCGAAGCGACCAGCATCAGGTCGATTTCATCGTCAAGGCGCCGCGCTGGGTGTCCTGTCGGGCAGACAGATCCTGTGGGTTTGCAAGGACACGCGGCAGGCCCGTCACAAAGGCCGCAAGCCCCTCCAGCGCCAGACCATCTGTGGCCACCGTGCGGTCTTGCGCATAAAGCGCCTCGGCGGCATGGGCCATCGCATTCAGACCCGAGGTCACCGTCGTCACCGCAGGCGGTTTGACCGAAGGTGCTGCGGCCCTTGGCAAGTCCCAGCCCAGCGTGTCGCGAACTATTTCCATGTTTGAGGCGCGGGTTGCTGGCAGTCCGGTCTTTATGGATGGGGTGATTTCCAACATGATCGCGGGGTTTCAGGTCGCCTACCCCGATGTCAGGATCGATCAGTCCTTTGGCTATGCCACCGGGTTGATGGACCAGCTTGCCTTTGGCAACATCGATCTGGCGATCTGCCCGATGAAGGACGGCACCGTCCTGCCCTATTCGGTTGTCTTTTTGCAAAAGCATCTGAAAAGTCTGGTCGCCCTGCCGATCCGCATCGAGCATCCGGAACGTCAACCTGGCTTGCTGCGTCGGATTGATCGCCCCGAACGCCCCGATGCCCTGCGGTTTCGCAACGACATCAAGCAACAGTTCGCTCCCCTGTCCCACACCATCGGCGCGCGAAAGCGCAATACCCCATGGCGCAAGTAGGAGCGTCTTGTCGGTGTGGAGGTTTCGGTGTGGGTGTTTCGGTGTGGGTGTTTAGGGGGGCGTTTGTGGTTTACCCGCGCCCTTGCCTCTGGGCGAGCCGGATCCGCTGGCCATCCTGCGGATCAAAGAGAACGCATTTTTCCATGTTGAAAACCAGATCGCGGGTATCCCCGGCCTTGGTTTGGGTGTCGGCCCGCATCCGGCAAATGACGTCCTTGTAGCCGAAGGTCGTCGTGACAAAGGTATCTGACCCGGCAGGTTCCACCACCTCAATCCTGTTGGGCACACCAACAAGCGCCACGGCATTGCGATCTACGCTGTCCTGATCTGTCACCGCTTCGGGGCGGATGCCGAACAGAATATCAGTGCCCTCACCCATACCTTCTGGCATATCTTCTGGCAAACCCGTCAGAGGCAAGGCCACATCGCCGCCCTGCGCATCCACAATACGCACCACCGCCCCCTGCCCGGTCATGGCCAGCCGCCCCGGAATGAGGTTCATCGACGGAGACCCCATGAAGCTGGCCACAAACACATTGGCGGGATCGTCGTAAATCTCCTGCGGTGTGCCAAGCTGCTGCACAAAACCGCCGTTCATCACCGCAATGCGGGTGGACAAGGTCAGCGCCTCTATCTGGTCATGGGTGACATAGACAATCGTGGTGCCCAGATTCTGGTGCAGTTTCTTGATCTCGGTGCGCATATCGACGCGCAGTTTGGCGTCAAGGTTCGACAGAGGTTCATCGAAAAGGAACACATCCGGCTTGCGCACCAAGGCGCGCCCCATTGCGACGCGCTGACGCTGGCCGCCGGATAGTTGCCCCGGCTTGCGGGTCAACAGCGGCTCGATCTGCAACAGCTTGGCCACATCGGCCATCGCCCTGTCACGTTCTGGTTTGGGGATGCCGTGCATCTCAAGCCCAAAGGTGATGTTCTGCGCCACAGTCATGTTCGGGTACAAGGCGTAGCTTTGAAACACCATCGCGATGTTGCGCTTGGACGGGTGGACCCCGTTCATCCGCTTGCCCTTGATAGAGATATCGCCCGTCGTGATTTCCTCCAGCCCCGCGATCATGTTCAGCAGGGTGGACTTGCCGCAGCCAGAGGGGCCGACGAGAACCAGGAACTCTCCTTCCTCGACAGAGATGTCCACATTGTGCAGCACCTGCACCGAGCCATAGGATTTGGTCGCGTTGTTGATGTCGAGAAACCCCATGGGTCAGCCTTTCACGGAACCGGCCATCAGACCACGCACGAAATAGCGGCCCGCGACGATGTAGACGAGAAGAGTGGGAAGCGCGGCCATGATGGCCCCGGCGAAATGCACGTTATATTCCCGCACCCCGGTCGAGGAATTGACGAGATTGTTCAGCGCCACGGTCATCGGCGCAGTGCCGCCCGAGGCAAAGGAGGCCCCGAACAGAAAGTCGTTCCAGATATTCGTGAACAGCCAGATCACGAAGACCACGGTGATCGGCCCCGAAGAGGGCATCAGGATGCGGTAGAAGATCTGAAAGAACCCGGCCCCGTCAATCTGGGCCGCCCGCACCAGCTCGGTTGGAAAGGCGGCGTAGTGGTTGCGGAAATAGAGCGTCGAAAAGCCGATGCCATAGAC
>CALGTJ010000317.1 GCA_937901435.1 uncultured Rhodobacter sp.
AGGATCGCCCCGCAACCGGAGCACTTGGTGGCCGTCTGATCCGGATGCACGGTGCCCTGCAAGAGGCGGGCAGCATCGTCTTGCGAGACGGGTCAAGCCTTGGGGTCGGGCGGGATCAGGACCCGACAGAGCCACGGTTCAACGTGCCCCGAGAGGTGGATTACTGTTCCGGCTGTTTTCTGTTTGTGCAGGCCGACGCCTTTACGGCGATCGGCGGTTTTGACGAAGCGTTCTCTCCGGGTTATTACGAAGAGGCCGACCTGTGCGCACGTCTCAAAGAGACCGGGTTGAACACGATTTATGATCCGTCAATTTTCGCCTATCACTATGAATACGCCAGCTATTCCAAAGGGCGCCCCCCCAGCGCCTCATCGGAATTGATGCGGCGCAACCAGAAACGCTTTGCTTTGCATCATCGCAAACAGCTCAGCGGTGCCGCCTCTCGTTCGGGCGCAATTCTGAACACCCAAATTGCACAGAGCCGTACCCAACGCACCGTCGCCGTGATCGAGGATTTCCTTCCCGATCCTGCGTTCGGCTCGGGGTTCGGTCGCACAATGGACCTGATCAACAGCCTGCTGGACGCGGGCTGCAAGGTCAGCGTTTTCGTGCTGCATTACAAAGAGTCCGCGTTCAAGGAGCAGTTCAAAAACCTTGGCGTCGAAATTGTGCCCAGTTATGGCTTTATGGATGTGCCGTCTATCTTTGAAGGGCGTGAATGGGATTTCGACGTTATCTGGGTGTGCCGCACTCATAATTTCCGGCGCATGTCCAAAGACCTCTTGCAGCTTCGCTCGGTCAACGCCGCGCCGCGTATCGTCTTTGACACAGAGGCCATCGCGGCACTGCGCGATCAGGCGTTCAACGTCCTGCATCATTTGCCGACCCTTCACGACCTGCAAGGGCAGGTCGAACAGGAACTGACAGGGGCCGTGGACCCCGATGTCATCGTGACCGTGAATGTGGTCGACCGCAAAATCGCGACGCAGGTCTCTCCGGTGCCGGTTCTGGAACTGGGTCACAAGATGCACATACGCGCGGCACCGCCCAAGACCGGCAAGCGGCATGGATTGTTCTTTTGCGGCTCGTTTCATGACCGCAACAGCCCGAACTACGACTCGCTGCACTGGTTTCTGACCGAGGTCTGGCCAATCCTGCGCCAAAGCCTGCCGGACACAAAGTTGACGATTGCAGGCTACAGCGCCCCGGATGTCGACGTGGACGCGCTATTGGAACCGCACCCCGGTGTGGTTTATTTGGGTAAGGTCGATGATCTGGTGCCGTGTTATGATGCCGCACGCTGTTTCATTGCACCGACCCGCTATGCTGGCGGTGTTCCGCACAAGGTGCATGAAGCCATGGCCATGGGCTGTCCGGTGGTCTGCACAGATCTGTTGCGCAGGCAATTGATGACACAGGATACCACCGTCGAGGACGTGACGGTTCTGTCTGCCGGGCACGACGATCCTGTGGCCTTCGCGGCCGCCTGTCTGCACATCCTTGAGAGCGATGCCTGTTTTGACGACCTGCAGGATCGCGCCATGGATTTTGTCAAAGCAAACGTTTCGGACACATCGTTCGCAGCGCAATTGCGGGATATCCTGAATGTTGTTTAAGCCGGATATGCTGCCCGACGGGATTTCGATTGCGCGGGGTCAGGTCCATGATGATGGCAGGATCAGCCCGATCCTGCGATTGAATGTCAGCCCCGACATGACGCCCGGTGTGCTGGAGTTCGAATTCTGGAACCCTGATTGCTTTTTAGAGATGGTTGATAACAGCATTCTGGTGCGTTTGGTGGACCAAACCAACTATGTGGAAAACATCCAGTTGAACCAGCTTGTCGAGATCTCTGTGTCCCTTATCGGACCGATCCCGACAGAAGAGGCGATCGGCTTTCAGGTGTTCAAATATCTTGACCGGTCAAAGCATGATGATCGCCAAAGAGCCTTGAAACTGGTGCGCTGCGAATGGCATCAGGCCTGAGACCGTCTCTGAGAACATCTCTGAGACCGTCATACAGGGTGTTTCAACAGGATATCCCGAGCGGTCCAGAGTGACAGGAATATCCTTTTGCCATCCGCAGTTTGATGACTGGTCTGGCCCTGCCCCGCGCCACGGGCAATCCGCGTATCGATACGCTCGCCGTCATCTGCATTTCCATAGTAATAGCAGTCCCGAGACATGTTCAGCTGAGGCGGACGCCCCCGGTTCTGCCCCCACTCTGCTGCCTTGGCAATCCGAACAAAATTCTTGAAATACAATAGGTTCGCGGCGTTAAAATCCTGAATTTGGTTGATCTCGGTGGTGCTTTGAACGTCGCCCGCATCGGGTCGGGATTTGGCATTGTGGTGCTCTTCAAGCAGGGCATCAATCTTGTCGCTGCCAAAATCCTGTTCCAGCCAGATGTCTTGCGTGACAGAGAGCTTCTTGTTGGACCCTGCACGCTGGCGCTTTACAAAGCTGGTCAGCAATCGCACTTCTGCCCGGCATGTTCCGTCCACCAGATACTGGGTCTTTGAAAGAGCATGGGGTTTGCGAATGGCCAAGACCTCTGTGCGGGCCAGACATACGGCATCCTCAGAGATCGGGTTGTCCAGATCAAACCAGGTCGACAGATAAATAGCAGCCGCATACATCCTTTCGCCCTTTCGATCATACCACTGCGATGATTTCAGGCCCAGGCTTGAGGCAAGCAAGCTCCAGTGGTACTCCATGCTGTGCGCGAGCGCGAAGTCTTCGGAGAGGGTGTAAATGTCCAGATGCGGCAAACCCACAGTGAATTCAGAGGACAGAGACAGGGTGTCAGACATTGCCTGCACCAGTGCCAGACCCGTCGCCTGCATAAATATCATCCCAGAACAAATAGCGCGCGGCCATATCTTCGGGCGGGCCCTGAATGATCCGCGCAAGGCAATCCACATAAAAGTCATAAAACGCGGCGTCAAAATCCTCGCGCCGGTCAAAGTCAGCAGCGTCCGGACCCGCCAAAAGATACAACTGCACCCTCCGCCCGACCCATTGGCCCCCATAAAAATAACAGGCCGCCGACGCTTTCCACCCCAACAAAGCGCCCCCCTGCCCCAGCTTGATCTGCTTGCCCAGAACCGTGACGGGCTTCATCTCTGACCCATTGCTGCCATCCGGCAGGATCCGGATCAGAGACTGTCGTTTTCGCACCTGTTTGAGAAAGGCCACGAATTCCATATTAAAGTTTTTTGAGGCCGTTCCGACGTAAATGCGATCCTGCGAGGTCAGATCACTGGTCGTCATCTGATTGACATCGGCAATGCGCAGCGTGGTGTTCAGATGCCGAGGCTCTGCCAATGTGTGCATTCCGGTATGTGCCCCAAGCAAAACGATGCTTTTACCAGCGTCGATGTCTGCTGCGATCTCATCCGTCGCAGGAGGACGCGCGAGATCATTCAATTGCCTGTTGAGGTGCAGAATTGCACGCTCGTCGTCCGAATAATCGTCAGGTTCTATGCCGCTGACGTGTAGCATCATGACAAAACGGCGCAGAAATGTGAGAAATTCGGTCGCGGTCTGTCCCCATAGCAGCCGGCGAATGAACGTGTCGCGGTCCTCTTGCGGGTCTGCCCTGAGCGACAACAGCGTGTCGAACATATGCTCTGTGTACATATCCTTTGATTGCTCGGGGCTAAAACCCGCCAATGCCTCGTCAAGCGATTCTGGAATAGTGTCCCATAGCCGTCGGTAATCCTCAGCCGTCAGGCGAAGTTTGCTTTGGAATTTCAGGCTAAGAAACTGGCGCGTGTTGATTGTCCCATCCGCAAGTCTGTTTTCAAGAAACTCCAGCCGTTTTTCAGGTGCATCCGGTGCAGCACCCGTTCGTGCGGCCTGCAAGTTGGAAACGGCCAAAGACCGCAGTTCCAACAGCCCCGGAAAGGTCAGACCAGAGGCATCCACCAAGGCAATGACCTCGCCGTACAAGTGATTGCGAAAAAGCTGTCGCGCAGCCGTGGCCACGATCTGCCGCTTGACGCCGATCTCGGACAGGATCGTCAGATGCGCCGCATCCAGCGCCTGTGCCAGCGCCAGCTTGTCCAGCGCGCCCCCCGATTCACCCGGTCCGGACCCGTCAGATGTCAGGCCCAACGCCGACCCTACACCGTTCGTCATGTCTTGAGCTTCCCCGATCCGTCACCTATTTACGTCCCCTATCACACCCTGAAAGACAGCTCTATGCAGATCATCATTGAAAAGCCCAAGTTCATGAAAACGCTGGCAAGATATGCCAAAGTAGAGTCTGTACAACCCGAGGACATCCTTTTTGGAAGTGGGCTGAATCTAAGCTCCATCAGGTTTGTCGAATTCATTCTTGATCTTGAAGAAGAATACGACGTGGATATCGACACCGATAAACTGGATGAAACCGTGCGAACCGCCGCGCAACTTTACACCAGGATCGCTGACCAGATCGGCTGACCAGGATCGGCCGACCAGAATCGGCTGACACCCCCAAAGCGCGGTCATCGACCGACGTTGCGTCTTGTTCCACCACTGCAAAAGAGGCCTAAGCAAAGGGCATCTCTGCAAGGATACCGTGTTCCGGCTTAGGATGCGCCCTGCCCCCACCGTGGGAAAACC
>CALGTJ010000318.1 GCA_937901435.1 uncultured Rhodobacter sp.
CTGAGAAATAGAGGAAAAATAGAGCGGCGGACAACTACGCTGACACAGGGGGGACATATCACAGCGCGCCATCCACGTCTGGCAGCCCGCTGTGATACAGATCACCTGACCCAACTCGACCCGCGCGCCGGTGGAATCCGTGCAATAATATTCGACACCGGGCATCGGGACAAAAGCCCCCGGCGCTTTCGCGCTGTCCTCGCCCGCCCATAAAAGACCTGCCCACAACAGGCTCACCCACAACAGGCTCATCCTAAGCAAGCTTGGCGCGACAGAAAATGCGGCCGTCCAACGGTTCATAGGGGCAAGCCTACCACGCATTTGCCAAACCGCATAGCGGTCCTGTCGGGCGTTGGGCGTAGCTCTTGACCTTGGGACCCGGAATAGGCCACATCGCGCCCATGGTTCCATTAGACAAACTTGCCCAGATCACCGAACGTTTCGAGTTTCTCGAGGCGTCCATGTCCACAGGCTCTGGTGACATTGCCGCCCTTGGCAAGGAATACAGTGACCTGCGCCCGGTGGTCGAGGAAATTGCGCTGTATCGCCGCTTGCTGGATGATATGGCAGAGGCACAGGCGATGCTGGCCGACCCCGAAATGGCCGAACTGGCGCAGGATGAGTTGCCCCGGCTGAAAAAGCGCCTGCCAGAGGTGGAAAACAACCTGCGCATCTCGCTCTTGCCCAAGGATGCTGCCGACGCAGGCTCTGCCATCCTCGAAATCCGCCCCGGCACCGGGGGCGACGAGGCGTCGTTGTTCGCCGGAGATCTGTTGCGGATGTATCAGCGCTACGCAGAGGCGCGGGGCTGGACATTCGAGATCATCGAGGAAAGCCTGACGGAACTGGGTGGCATCAAGGAAGTGGTCGCCAATGTGCAGGGCGAGGGCGTCTTTGCCCGGATGAAATACGAAAGCGGCGTACACCGGGTGCAGCGCGTACCAACGACGGAAAGCGGCGGGCGCATCCACACCTCTGCCGCCACGGTCGCGGTGCTGCCAGAGGCCAAGGACGTGGACATCAAGATCGACGCGAATGACATCCGCATCGACACCATGCGCGCCAGCGGGGCAGGTGGGCAGCACGTCAACACCACCGATTCTGCGGTGCGCATCACCCATATTCCCAGTGGCATCGTCGTCACCAGCGCCGAGAAATCCCAGCACCGCAACCGCGAGATTGCCATGACCGTGCTGCGCGCGCGACTGTATGACGCCGAACGCAGCCGGATCGACGGCGAACGATCGGCGGACCGCAAGACGCAGGTCGGCTCTGGTGACCGCTCTGAACGCATCCGCACCTATAATTTTCCGCAAGGCCGGATGAGCGATCATCGCATCAACCTGACGCTCTACAAGCTCGATCAGGTGATGCAGGGCGATCTGGACGAAATCATCGACGCGCTGATTTCCGACGCGCAAGCCAATATGCTGGCCGAGATGGAGGCATGACGGCCCCCATGACCGTGCAAGAAGCGCTGGCCAAGGCCATCGAGCGCCTGACAAAGTCGCAGGTTCCCAGTCCTGCGCGCGACGCACGTATCCTTATGGCGCATGCGCTTGGGGTCGACGCGGCGCGCATTACCCTGATGGCGCACGACCCGATCAGCCCCGACGCGCTGTCCAGCTTTGAGTATCTGATCCGCGAGCGGCGCGACCACGTTCCGATCTCGCATCTGGTTGGCGGACGCGATTTTTATGGCCGCCGCTTCAAGGTCACCAGTGATGTGCTGGACCCACGCCCAGAGACCGAAACCCTGATCGAGATTGCCTTGCAGCAGCCGTTTTCCGAGGTGCTGGACCTTGGCACCGGGTCGGGCTGCATCCTGATCACCCTGCTGGCAGAGCGCCCCGACGCGGTTGGTATCGCCAGTGACGCCGCGCCCGAGGCGCTTGACATCGCGCGGGAAAACGCCGCGCGTCTGGGCGTGGACGGGCGATGCGATTTCATGCAATCGGACTGGTTTCAGTGGATCGGCGGCACCTATGATCTGATCCTGTCCAATCCGCCCTACATTGCCCGTGACGAAATGGCGTCCCTGTCGCGTGATGTCCTTGATCACGAACCGCATATGGCGCTGACCGATCACGCCGACGGGTTGACCGCCTATCGCGAAATCGCCGCCGGGGTTGCGCCGCATCTGACACCCGGCGGGCGGCTGTTGCTGGAAATCGGGCCCACCCAGGCGCAGGCGGTGACCGATCTGCTGGCCGCGGCGGGGCTGATCCGCATGACAACCCATGCTGATCTTGACGGCAGAGACCGGGTGATTTCCGCCTATTCTTCCGATCTGTCGTGATAAAAGTCGCAATTTTCAGCCACGTTAACGTGGAATTGTCGATTTTGGGTTGTCATGCGGGGAAAGAGATGTTTACTCAACCGCGAGCGGCTGGTGGAACCGACTTTCGTTCCCCCCGTCAAATAGCCGAACATCGTTTGATCCGGTCTTAAGAACCCCGCGCAAGCTGTGCGGATTTTGGGTCAGGCGAAGCCAACACGAAGGCTCGATAGCAAAACACCATGAGATCTTCTAAACAGCGATCGCGGTCGAAACAGAACCGCAACCGTTCTTCCGTCGGGAACGTCGTAAACCGGGTTTTTGACAGCTCTGGTCCCGAAGGTAAGGTGCGCGGAACTCCGCAGCAAATTATTGATAAATATAATCAGCTTGCCCGCGATGCGCAGTTGAGCAACGACCGCGTGGCCGCCGAGAATTTTCAGCAACACTCAGAGCATTACACCCGGATGCTGGCAGAGGCGACACGCGAACAAGAGGCCAAGCGCGAACAGCAAGAGACGCAGTTCCGCGACAGGCAGCCAAACCAGAACAACAACGATCAGCGGAATGATCGCGGCAATGATCGTGGAAATGACCAGCAGCGGTACGAGCGTGGCGGCGATCAGCCCCAGCCCGACATCGCAGAGCAGCCGCAACCAGACACGCGCCACGATCCGCGCCATCAGGTACCGCGCCATCAGGAACCGCGTCAGCAAGACACCCGCCAGCAGGACACCCGCCAGCAGGACAACCGTCAGACAGAGCAGCGCCAACCAGAGACACGGCAGGACGATCCTCAGCAGGACGGGTCGCGTCAGCAAGAGGCGCCGAGGTCCGAGGCTCAAAGACCGGATCGGCCAAAGGCAGAGCGCACCAAACGTCCGCGCAAGGAACGTGCACCCAAGCCTGCGCAGCCACAGCTTGAATTGCAGGGCACCCCAGAGGCGAAACCTGCCAAGGCGGAAACGCCGGGCGATGTCATCGACATGGGCCGTGAGGACGACAGCGGTTTGGTGGACACACCTGAAAGCAAACCAACGCCCAAGCCCCGTGCCCGTCGCCCGCGCAAACCAGCGGCCCCCAAGGCAGAGTCTGGATCAGACGCCGGTTCCGACTCGGCGTCCGATTCTGGCGACAAGTCTGCATCCGATAACGGACCTGCAGAAGCAGCAGAATAAGCCTGACGTCACAGAAAATTCAGTGCGCGCGGGCCTCATAGGCTCGCGCAAGCGCACAAAAGCCTTCCAGCCCGATCTCTTCGGCGCGCGCCGTCGGCTTTATCCCCGCACTTTCCAGCAAGGCATCAATCTCTGGTGCCAGCCCCTTAAGGGCAGAGCGCATCATCTTGCGGCGCTGGTTGAACGCCATGGCGACGATGCGTGACAGCGTGGCGGCATCGGCCTCGAACCGGGGTGCGGGCAGGGCGGTCAGATGCACCACGGCGGAATGGACCTTGGGCGGGGGCGAAAATGCCTCTGGCGGCAGTTCCATGACGATACGCGCGTCACAGCGCCATTGGGCCAGCAGTGCAAGGCGGCCATAGGCCTTGCTGCCCGGTTTCGCCACAATCCGCAGCGCCACTTCGCGCTGAAACATCAGAGTCAGACTGTCCCAGACGGGCGGCCACGCGGTCGGCGTCAGCCAGCGCACCAGCAGTTCGGTGCCCACATTATAGGGCAGGTTCGACACGATGCGGATCGGCGGGGTCAGATGGTCCAGCGGGTTGATCTTTAACGCGTCGGCGTTCACCACCTCAAGGCGTCCGGGGTAGGCGGCGGCGATCTGGGCCAAGGCTGGCAGGCAGCGCGCGTCTTTTTCCACCGCCAGCACCCGGCGCGCGCCCTCGGCCAGCAGGCCACGGGTCAGGCCGCCGGGACCGGGGCCGACCTCTAGCACATCGCAGCCGGTCAGATCGCCTGCTTGGCGCGCGATCTTGGCGGTCAGGTTCAGGTCCAGCAGAAAATTCTGGCCCATGGATTTTTTGGCCACAAGATCATGGGTGGTGATGACCTCGCGCAGGGGGGGCAGGGCGTCTATAAAGCTCATGGGGTTCGGGCCCGTATTCTGGAGAGTGCCATGTTCGCGGCCAGTTTCAGCGCCTCGATCAGGCTGGTGGGATTGGCGATGCCACGCCCCGCGATGTCGAAGGCCGTGCCGTGATCGGGCGAGGTGCGGATGAACGGCAGACCCAGCGTCACATTCACCCCAAGGTCGAAATCCAGTGTCTTGATCGGGATCAGGGCCTGATCGTGATACATGCACACGGCCGCGTCATATCCCACGCGTGCGGCGGCATGGAACATCGTATCGGCAGAGCGCGGCCCGTCGATCCGCATCCCCTCTGCGGCAAGCCGCGCCACCACGGGCGCGATCACGGTCATATCCTCGAGGCCCATCGCCCCGCCTTCGCCCGCATGGGGGTTCAGCCCGGCCACGGCGATGCGCGGCGCGGCAATGCCAAAGTCGCGGATCAACCCGGCGTGGGTGATGCGGATCGTGGTGTCCAACAGGTCTGGCGTCAGGGCGGTGGGCACGTCTGCGACGGGGATATGGATTGTGGTGGGCACGACGCGCAACGCGGCAGAGGCCAGCATCATCACCACGTGATCGACCCCGGCCAGCGCGGCGAGGTATTCCGTGTGCCCCGGATAGGCAAAGCCCGCGCCGTCCTTGAGGGCTTTCTTGTGGATTGGCGCGGTGCAGATGGCGCTGGCGGTGCCTGACTGCACCAGATCCACCGCGCGCGCGATAACCTCTATCACACCGCTGGCATTGGCCGGATCGGGCAAGCCATTGCTGCGATGTCCGGCAAAATCATGGCGCAGGACGGGCAGGGCATCGGGCATGACCGCCACGGCCTCAGAGGGATGCGCGATCTCGCGCCAGAGCGTCCCATCGGGCAAATGGCGTGGGTCGCCAATCCAAAAGAAACAGGACGCCTCGCGCAGGGCCAGCCACGCCTTTACGGCCAGTTCCGGCCCAACCCCTGCGGGTTCGCCCACGGTCAGCGCAATGGGGGCCAGATCGCCGGAATGTAGCGCCGCGCGCGCAGGTGTCATTGGTATTGAATGATCGCGTCAGCCTTCAGTTCTGACAGATATCCGCTGGCATAAGAGGCGACGCGCTGGTTGATCAGGTTTTCGCGGACGGCCTCGCGGTTGACGTCCTCGTTCACTTGCAGCGTGCGACCGCAAAGCATCAGGAACACCAGCGCCTGACCGTCGCCCGTTGTCAGCCCGGTCGAAATCTCATTTGCGTCAAGCTTGGCCAATTCCAGCGCGATATCGCCCTGAATTTCAGAGACCGGCAGCACGTCGCGTAGCAGGCGTTCTTCGGGTTGGTCCTGAGCGATGCCATAAAGGTCGTCACAGGTGTCAATCTCTGCGGCCAGCCGGGCGGCTTGGGTCAGCGCCGCCTCGCTGCGGCCGCCGGGGATGAAATAGCGGGCGAAGTCGATGGAAACGGCCTCTGCCTCTGGT
>CALGTJ010000319.1 GCA_937901435.1 uncultured Rhodobacter sp.
CACATGCTCGGAGACGCCGCCAGAGAATTTCTACCAGTTTCGAGACACCACCGAGACTTGGATGTCACCCGCCTCTGCCTGCATCAGATAGCGGATATCATAATGCAAATGCGCCGGGTCCGCGCCGCGCGCGGGGATCTCGTGGATATCCACGTCATAAACCTGATCCGACGCCAGACGCAGCCGCGCCAGCCCGCTTTCTTCATAGGCTTCTTTCAGGGCCACAAACGCCGTGTCGGCAATGCCATCGCAATGCCCGCCCAGCTGCAGCCAGCGATCCAGCTTGGCGTGATGGGTCAACAGGGTCGCCGCCCCATCCGGGGACAGGACAAAGGCCGAGGCCGTCACATGCCCGCCACTATGGGGATCACGCCCAAAGGCCGCAGGGTTGCGGGCGACGAAATCGGCCACGCGCTGCCAGACCCCTGCGTCCCTCGCATCACGCGGCACAAAGGCCCCAATCCCCTCAATCCGCATCAAGCTGGATCCGCGCCACGATGCCGTAGTGATCCGACCCCAGCAGCGGACGCAATTCAACCGAGCCCTGCCCCGGTGCAAAGACGTGGTCAATCGGCAGACGCACCCATGGGTGAAAGCGCGGAAAGGTGCTGGGGGCAGAGCCAACCCGCGTGCTGCCTGTCGCCTGCGCAATCCGGCGCAGCGCATAAGACCATGGCACCATGTTGAAATCCCCCGCCAGCAGGATCGGACCGTCCAGCGTTTCCAGAAACGGCACCGCCTCGCGCAATTGTGCCGCCTGAGTGTCGGGATAGGGCCAGCGCAGGTGCAGCGCGACAATCCACAGTGGGCCTTGCGGGGCCTCGACCTGCATCACCGCCAGTCCCGGCGCGTCCGGGCAGGATGCTGTGCCCGACACAATTGGCCAGCGCGCTGCAATCGCCACATTGCCGACCCGCTTGGAAATGCATTGAATTTGGCTTGGCAGCCGGTCTTTGACAGTCTCCAGCACGACTTTGCTGCGCCGCGACACTTCTTGCAGGGTCACGACATCCGGATCGACAAGGCGGATATCTGCGGTGACAAGGTCGGGCTTGAACATGCGATGATAGAGGTTCTTTTGATAGAGGGTCAGACCCCCTGCCGGAGTGGCGCTTGGCGTCAGGGTGGCCATCGCCGCAGGCACAACAGCGGCGGCCGCAACGCTGAGAAAGATCGCCCCCGCCCGACGACGCCCCAGAAAGGCCAGCGCAAAGGACAGCACCACGACCACCATCGCAATTGGCACCCGAAAGACCGCGAGGGAATCACCCACGGGATGCAAGCCGCCGGCGAAACTGCCGACCAAAGCGATCAAACCGCCCCAAAGGCCAAGCCAAACGACAGCACGTACCAAACCGATCATCAATGTTCCTGCTCTGCTATTCTTTTTTGTGCCAGCCGGGGGATCAGCCAGCCGGGGTTTCATCCGTCCGGGTTTAATCAGCCTGGGTTCAACAAGGCGGGGTTTAACAAGCCTAGTTTTAACAAGTCTGGGTTTAACAAGTCTGGGGCCTTCTCTGCGCCTCTGGTCAGTCCTGTCATAGCTATCCCGAACCTATGGGGAAAGTCACCCTCTCGCGTTTTCATCCCTGCGGTGATCTCTGGACTGATCTCTCGACTGGTTTCTGTACTGGCCCCCTCACTCGCATTCCCTCACCTTGCCGTGACGCGCCTGACACATGGGTTGTCCTGCCTTGGGCGAATAGTCAATTTACGGACCGAAGCCGCAGCGTAAGATTACAAACACAAGATCACCATCCCCAGACCGACACCACAAGACCGACACCACAAGATCACCACCCCCAGATCGCCACTCCCAGATCGCCACTCAAGGAGACCAGCCAATGCCAACCAAACGCGTGACCTTTGAGGGCCACAATGGCGACATCCTTTCGGCCCGGCTGGATCTGCCCGAAGGCGCGCCCCTTGGCACCGCGCTGTTTGCCCATTGCTTTACCTGTGGCAAGGATATTCCCGCAGCGCAGCGCATTTCAGGGCGGCTTGCGGCCATGGGCTTTGCCGTGCTGCGTTTTGACTTTACCGGGCTGGGCCACTCGGGGGGCGAGTTTGAAAACACCTCTTTCACCTCGAATGTCGAGGATATCACCGCCGCCGCCACCTATCTTGCCGCGCGCGACATGGCCCCCGGTCTGCTGATCGGGCACTCTCTGGGCGGGGCGGCGGTGCTGCGGGCCGCCGCGACGATCCCCTCTGCCAAGGCCGTGGTCACCATCGGCGCACCCTTTGACCCTGAACACGTCACACATACCTTCGCAGAGGCCCTGCCCGACATTCATGCGAAAGGCGTTGCGGATGTGAATTTGGGCGGGCGGCCCTTTCGCATCGGACAGGCCTTTCTTCACGACGTCAAAGAAGAAAAGCTGGCCCCCGCCATCGCCGGACTGCACCGAGCGCTTTTGGTGATGCACGCCCCCCGCGACAGCATCGTCGGGGTGGAAAACGCCACCAAGATATTTGTGACCGCCAAACATCCCAAAAGCTTTGTCACGCTGGATGACGCCGACCACCTGATCACACGCCCCAAGGATGCCGAATACGCGGCCAACGTGATTGCGGCCTGGGCGATGCGCTATCTTGACCTGCGCATTCCCGCCCCGCCCCCCGGTGCGCCGGAGGGGATCGTGCGTGTTTCAGAGGTCGATCCCGCAGGCTTTTTACAAGACGTCATCCATGGCCCGGCTCATCACACGGTCGCGGACGAGCCTCTGGCCTATGGTGGCACCAACCGGGGCATGTCGCCTTACGGGTTTCTGTCCGCCGGGCTTGGGGCCTGCACCTCTATGACCATCCGCATGTATGCGCGCCGCAAGGGTTGGCCGCTGACCGGGATCAGCGTTGATATCAGCCACGACAAGGTCCACGCGCAAGACGCCGGGGGAAATGGCGAGCCCAAGATCGACAGTTTTCACCGGGTCATCACCTTGCAGGGGGCGCTGGACGCCACCCAACGCGCCAAGCTGCTGGAAATCGCCGACAAATGCCCGGTACACCGCACGCTGGAACACGCCTCTGTCGTGACGACCGTGCTGGTAGAGTAGGACCTGCTGCGTGCCTTAACCTCAGTCAGACAACCGCCGGACCACCCCGAATCCATCCCCTTTTTCCGGCGATAACGCCGGTATGGTTCGTCTCTGCCGTCTTGGCGACGCGTTGATTGCTACGCGGGATGGCGAGAACAGGGTAGAGACGCTGGCGATTGGCCACAGGGTGCGCCGTGCGGGCGGCTGCGATGTGGCGGTCATGTGGGTTGGGGCCTTACTTAAGCGGCACGGTGTGATCGGGGTTACGGCGTTACGCGGCGATACCGGGTCGTCATACGATAGTCCTTGCTTGGGCCAGACACCTGCCACGTGCAGTGCCACTCTGGCCATGCGCCAAAGTCATAGTTGACATCATAGTGATCCGGGTCGCACCAATGGGCCGCTTTCGGGGCGGGCTGCGACAGATCAATCCGATGAAACGGACGGCCATCAGAAAACAGAACCTGCACGCCCGGCCCCTCATGTTCGGGTCCATGTTCGGGTCCATATTCGGGTTCAGGTCGCCACAAATAAGACCGCTGGGCCCGCATGGGTGGCTGCGTGCCAAAACACAACTCTCCGTCTTCTTCATAGCGCAGCCCGTCAGGAATTCGGTGGAAAACCGCCGTGCCCTGCATCAGGCCAACACCAAGGCCAGTCTTGTCCTCGATCCGACGTGATAACTGCCATTGCCCCTCAAAGTCGCTCAGCCTCACGCTGCTTTCCCGTCACAGTCACGCCGCATCGCCACACCTCCTTGCCCCGCACCAGAGCGCAGTTTAAACCACCCTCAAACACCCGCACAATCCAAAAGGCCACATCGCTATGATCCCTAGATATTCCCGCCCCGAAATGGTCGCAATCTGGTCGCCGCAGACCGAATTCCGCATCTGGTTC
>CALGTJ010000320.1 GCA_937901435.1 uncultured Rhodobacter sp.
TGACAGTGCCGTTCTAATTTGTCTGACAGCACCCAATAACCCTCTTTTTGATGATTTCTTGCACATTTTTGTGCGACATTCAGAATAGACTGAAGCTTCTGAAATTGTAGAAATATTAATCTCTGTTATTAAACACCTCCCTATAATAAATTTCTGTTACTGGAAAGCATACGTGCACTCCGCGTACCCGAATGGCGAGGTCGGTGAGAGTACCTTCTGCTCTGGATGGGTCGCAGGGACGCTGTGGCAGGGGCTGTGGGAGCGGCTTTGGTGCTGCGAGTTGTAGCTTGGTGACATAGATCACAGTCTCGGCTTTGCTGTCGCGGTTGCCCATTGACCGAAAAAGCCCTCCGTGGGGCGCTATACTTCCGCGCGGACACGCGTCTCTGTGGTGTATTTCATGGGTATCTTCATCAAGGAAATGTTGGACGTCGGTGGGGGTGTCGGTCGGTCATGCCCATTTGTCGGGATCGAAAACATCATCTAAAGGTGAGGCAAACGGGTTTGACGGGTTTAACGGGTTAGTTTCCCCCTCTTTATATAAAGGGAGGGTCTCTGCCTTTTCCGTGTGACTGGGAAGAAACCCGTCAAACCCGTCAAACCCGTCAAACTCGTTTTGTTGTGAGTTAGTGCCCTCATCAGCTTGGACGCGATACACCCGCGAGCCTGAACTCTTATCAACCCGCCCGATCAGACGGAGGCCATGCACAAATCGGCCTTCTCGGAATCTTAGAATTCTTCCAAGGCTTTTAACCGACTGAAGCGCCCGATCGCCTGCCAGATCGAGCAAAGCCGTTTCTACCGGCGTGTAGATATTTACGCCTTTTGCAACTGACTGCACTTCTTTGGCTGTAAACTCTGCAGTGTCGAATTGATCACGCAATGCATCGAGGAGCGCAAAGAGTGCGTCGGCCTCAGGATCAGCTGCCTGCGCCTCGCGCACAAGGTCCATAGGGTCGCCAAATTCATGCGGGCACAACGCGCTGTCAGCCCAGCAAACAGTTTGCCTTACAAGATCGTCCCACGTCTCAAATGAAGCCAAGCGCCCCTGTGCACGTTGGTGCAAATGGGTAAAGCGAGCACGGATCAGGATACATGCGGCAACCACCATTTCTAAGCGGTGATCGAGCACCCATTGTAGCGGATCTACATCAAATTGACGCGCAAACGGTTGATCCGTTTCAGGATCAATCCGGCAAATAATGACGCGGCGCGGCAAGTCTCCGGCAAGTGACAGATTGTTGCCTGTCAGGATCAACATCGCGCGGTTTGGAATTCGGATTGCCTCCGACTTGCCCAGCACTCGATCTATCATTGCATCAGCCGTGATAAAAGCCGCCATGCTCGCGCTGTCAAAAATGCCGATCACGTTATCCCAGATAAGCGCCTTGCCACCTGTACGCAGCGCCGTAAACAGCCGCTTGCGCGTTTCTTCATCATCGCGCCCTTGAGTGTGCGGCCATATGTCCGGCGCGCGCCCTTCGATCAACGCACCTATGCAGTTTGCCAGCAGCGTTTTACCAGATCCTTGAATAGGTGCATCAAACGCAATCGCGGGTGCGGTCGGTAGCACTGGGCGTGTAACAGCTGTTAGGATCGCCGCCAGCAGCGCGCCCTTTGCCGATGCATCCACAAAGGGAAAGGTTGAAAAAGGATGCAACAGCGTTTCTAGCGCACGGCTTGCATCATCTAACGTCGGATTAGACGGCACGTTGGGCACATCCTCACCAAGCGGATCAAAGAGCAAACGAGTTTCCGCGTCATAGCCGGGGCTTATAAGCGCCGATCCATTTCGGCGGATAGTTGGTGCCGTGATTACGCCCTCGATAGGCTTCAGCTTGCGCCTTTCGCTCTGTGCAATGACTTGTTTCAGCAGTCCGGGCGGCGGGTCACTGTCAACTGGCACGACAATATTGCCTTGTTGCACGTATTTCCAAAATTGGGTCGTGTTCCCAAGGTGGTGCGCTAGTCCCGCTTCGCAAAGCGCATGCAAGCGGCCATCTTCGGCAAGCGCAAGCTGCCCCCCAAAATCATAGGTCATCGGATCATGGCGCATGAGTTCGATCGTGGCGGTCGCGGCCTCGGACGTGTGGCCCCTCACTAATTCCACCCGCGCGAGTGCGCGTTGCAGTCGATATGTTTTCCCGCCATGTGCAAAACTATGCAGCGACGGGCGCGCCTGCATAAGATACAAGCGGCCAACCGTGCGCCCGCCATCATAATCAGGCTCGATCGGATCGCGGGTTATGCATCCGTGATATTTGTTGCGATTGTCCAGTAGATCCCCGACCGTGACGCTTATAAACCTTCCATCACGTTCAACCTGCACCACAAAATCGCCCGCAAGGTTGCCTGTTTCCAATGCCCGTCGTGCGCTTTTTCCCGCGCGTTCGATCGCCTCTTTGTCACTTTGATCTGTCAGCGCCGTGATCTCTTTGACGCGTTCGGCCACCCAAATTTCTTTGACTTCTTTGGCATCAGGCTTTGCCGCGCTCTTTGCCTTACTTTTGATCGCGTTAAGCTGGTCGCGTTCTTGCGCCGTCAGGTCATATAATGCATCGCGCGTGTCGGTGGGCAATGCTTCTGCATTAATCAAGAAGGGATCGCCTCGGCGTTGGTCCAGACCAGCACCACAAGCCGCCCCGCCTGCAAAGTCTAGCCGTGATTGCTGCCAAACGGATGCATCGACTAGTGTTCGCTCCAGCATCGCCCCGCTTTTACTGATTTCGATGTGACCATGACCAGCCAGCCAAAGCCGATCGACAAGCACCTGTCCTGCGCGGGGGATGTCGGCGGCGTCTTGCACCAGCATGTAAAGTCGCTGCCCTTTTACGCCACGCAGTTCTTTTTCGCCTTGCCAGATACAAGAGGATGCAGACGGCCACCACAATAGCCCAGCATCGACCAGACCAGGCGCGGCCTTTCTGATCGCTTGCACAAGGCTATTACGATCGAGTGGGTCATCATTAGCAGCGGGGTCATAGTCTAACATCATTACGCCTGCACCCTGCGGCCATGCAAAGGCGTCGTTGGTGCGTGTTGTTGCCCCGTGTGGCTTGCCAGAATCGGTAAAGGCCTTTCGGGTCATGACTTTGGTCGCCGTGTTTTTTGGCGCGCCATAGACAAGCGCCTGCGCGGGTGTCAGGCTTTGCAAGATCGCCCCTAAGTCTGCTAGTGTTGAAAGTTCGCGTATCTCGACCTTACCTTGCGATAGGTGCCCGCCCGCTTGCTTTAGCAGATCGCCACCTGCGCCCAAAGAAAACCCTTTGGAAAGCCGTGTCGGTTTGATCGCGGTAATAATGGAAAGCGTAGCTTTGTTCATTTCAAAATGCCTCGGTTGTTTACCCAAGGGCGCGAATGGTGCTAAAATACCTAATGATCTGCCCGACCGTATCAATACCTTTGCCCGTCCGCGATGCCTGTGGGCGGGTTTTTATTGTGGGGTGCGGTTTTCGTCGGCTGTGTTCAGCCCATTGACGTCCCAGCGGCTCATCCGTCCAGAAAATTGAACGGGTGCTGGGATCTGGCCGCGCTTGACCATGCGGTAAATAGTGACGCGACCGCATCCATAACGTGCGGCGACTTGCTTGGCATTTAGCCAGCGCTGGGTGGTTTGTGTGTCAGACATGGAAACTCTCCGTTTGCTTCTGACACTTGCTTAGGCCGTTGGATACGAGTGCGAACGGGACAGGATTTCAGAAATTTTGACCCTTTTCAGCCATCTTTTGTGTTTCGTCTTTATCGAATCGATTGGCTTTGGCTCATCACGCTCACCATCAGGGTAAAAGATCTCGGCAATTTTGGCATAGCTCTCATCGACGCCGTGACCTTGCTCTCTAAAATGATTGAAAACCCGATCAATCCAGCGACATTTTTCGTCTTCCTCAACCTTCTTATCAGGCCTTTTGTTTAGCAGCACAGCTGCGATTACCTTACCTGCCGCCTTGTCACCAGCAGGGGGATCTAGCTCTGCTAGTTCAGCAAGCGTCTCCATATCCTTTGTGCGCTTGTATCTAGCATGTAAAAATTTGATCTTGGCCTGAAGAGCTGTAGCTTCGGGCGTTTCGCCCCATGCCGTTGTAAAAACATTTCGCTTCTCATCCGTCATGCGTCCGCCCCCATCACAAAGTTACACAAACGCGCCGCCAGATCCGCGCGTTCTGTGGAAGTGTCACCGCGACGATAGGCGGCGTCCAGCCCTCGCAAGCTATGGTCACAAAACGCATCGGCGATGTGATCCGGCACAGGCGGCTTCGCGCTCCTGCACCATCCCTTGATCGCGTTCCGAAAGCCGTGTGCCGTTAGATCGGCGTCAAACCGTTTCAGCGTCTTTCGGATAGCATTGGGCGATATTGGCCCTGTCGTGGTCGGGCTTTTAAACACATATTGCTGATCTGGATCTTTGCGGAGGATCCTTAGACGCTCCAGCAGCGGATCAGGCAGGCGTAGGGCATATTCTCTGCCAGACTTCATCCGCCCCTGTGTCGTGCGGTCTGTGCGCGCTGGCACGGTCCACACGCCGCTTCCATCATCGATATGCGCCCATTCAGCGTGAACGATCACACCGATCCTGTGGCCGGTCGTCATGGCCGTCAGGATCGCCAGCTTGGCGGTGTCACTTGCATCTGTCGTACCCAGCCATTGCCAAAGTTCTGGCATCCGCTCAGGTGCCAAGGTGCCGTGGTGTTTCACCTCACGTCGCGCTACTGCATCCGCGAAAGCCGACTTGCGGGGCGTTGGGTCGGCCTCGATCAGCTCTTTATTCGTGGCACGATCAAACACTGCTTGTATGTGTCCCAAAGCATGGCCAGCGGTGACAGGCTTTTCGCGGAATAAAGGTTCAAGCAGGTTGAAAATTTCACGCCGCCTGATTTCTGTGATCGGTCGATCGCCCAAAACTGGCTTGATATGGTGCAGGTGGATCGCCTCAGGGCGGCGTCGGCTTGGGCCTTCTTGCAGCTTGTGTTTGCGTCCCTCATACCACTCGCTCCAAAGGTCATTATAGGTCGGGGCGTTGGTCGCGCCAACATCAGCAAAACCGGCCAACACCTCGCCCTTGATAACGGCTTCAAGCTCTGTCGCTGTGGTCGCATTGGCAAACCCACGGCTCAGTGCGTCAACGCCAAAGCCTTCGCGGGCCAGCCGCTTGGCAACCGTTGACAACTCACGCGCCATTGCAAGTGATGTGTCAGGATAATCGCCCATCTTGATCCAAGTCTTGGCCCGAAAGTAAAAAGCCTTTGTGCCAGTTTTCCAGCCGCGAACATAAAGGCCTGTGCGGCCACCCGTGCCGATCGCCTCACCATCTTTTGTTGGCTTCCACTTACGGATTGCCAGATCAGTTGCTAGTGTCATCATGCCCTCTGTGGATACACTACGGATACACTAAGGGTATGACATTTACAGAATCCGCAGGCAACACTCAGATACATAAACATACAGTAACTGTTTTTTCACAGTAGGCTAGGGGGGATATATCTCATATTGACAAGGTGGGTATTGCTCCCTGTCTGTCCGCCAT
>CALGTJ010000321.1 GCA_937901435.1 uncultured Rhodobacter sp.
AGAGGCTACGAGACCACCCTGCCCGTCTCAAGCTCGTTTTGTCTGACAGTGCCCACTCACGGGCGCGGCGTGGTTTTCGCTGTGACGCGGCATGTTTCGCCAGCGCGGTCATTCTCTGGGCTTTTGGCCTAACGGATCGTAAGCAGGGTCAGAGAGCAAAGTGATTTGGCAGCGGTTGCCAAGGATATCGGTTTCCAAATTGCTGGCATCTTCGTATCCGGCGAACAAAAAACCAATACCGAGTGACTGTTTCACGCGGGTGCCATACGTGGCGCTGGAAACCCAACCGGCAAGTTCTGAACCTGCAAAAATCGCCTCACCTCCGTGCGGATCATCCCCTTGGGTATTGATCAGGAACTTCACCATGCGATAGCGGAGTGGATTTCGCCGAATGCGTTGCAGCGCACTTGCGGCATGAAAATCGTCGCGCTTTTCATCGATCAAACCGCCCATTCCAGCCTCAAAAGGTGTGATTTCGACGTTTAGCTCTTCCCCAGTTCGGGCAAAGCCCTTTTCAATTCGCATGGTGTTGAGCGCGCGGGCCCCGAACATCGCGGGTGGCATGCCCCCGTTGGCGGCAATGATCTCGTCATGAAGGGTCACCTGATCTGACATGGCGCAATGAATCTCGTAGCTGACCTCGCCTACATAGGACAAGCGCAGCACTGTACATGCGAATTCACAATCCCCGATGAACATATCTTTGCCCCGGAAAAACGCTGGCAGGGACTCTCCCAGCAACGCCTGGGCCAATTGGGTCGCATTCGGCCCTGTAATTACAAAACCTGCGGTCTCGTCTGTTCGGTTGCTTAGGCTAACGTCCAGCCCTTTGGAAAGGGGCTGCAAAAGGCGTTCATGAATACGGTTGGCGCCGCCCGAACCAAACAGGCGAAAACGTTGTGCATTCACGCGCAAGATGGTCATGTCGCCGACCAGGTTTCCGTTTTCATCAACCAGCGGTGAGAGTGACATCCTTTCCGCCTCTTTTGGAATCCGTCCCGGCAAGGCGCGCCGCAGGAAGGTTTCGGCATCCGGACCTTCGATCACGAATTGTGAAAAGGTCAGCAAATCGCCCAAGGCCACGTCTGTCGCGACGGCCATGGTTTCCTTTGCGATGGCGTCGAACGCCTCGCTGCGTCTGAAGGTCGGCGTTTCACGCGGCTGAGTGCCGGGTTCGCCGAACCACAACGGACGCTCCCACCCATCGGACATGCCAAAACAGGCGCCCAACTCGCGGTATCGTTCAAACATCGGCGAGGTGCGGACCGGGCGCCCGGCGTGAACTTCTTCATTAAGAAAATGTTGCTTGTACCTTGTGGCATAGGCGTCATGAGCTCGCTTCAGGGCAAAGTCTCCGATCGCCCAATCCCCAAATCGCGCCAAGTCACAGCCTGAAAGGTCGCGCGATGGCGTGCCTTGGGTCAACCATTCGCCAATCAACTGGCCAAAGCCACCGGACATGGCGATCCCGGCAAGAAAACCCGCAGCGCAGAAGTGGTTTGTCTGCCCAGGCATCCAGCCCACCAAGGGGCGCACATCGGGCGTAAAGACAAACGGACCATTGACAGTGGATTTGATCCCCGCTTCGGCGAGGCAAGGCAAGGCCTCCCAGATTTGCTCAAGATTTGGCAAAAGCCGGTCAATATCGGCTGGCAAAAGCTGATTTGAGAAATCCGCGGGCATGCCACCCACTCCGAAATCATGGCTTTCGTCTTCATAGATGCCAAAGAGGATGCCGCCCGCTTCGCGCCGGGCGTAAACACCAATATCCACGTCTCGCAACACTGGCGGTTCAAAATCAAGCGTCTGCATTTCCTTTATTGGTTCGGAGATAAGATAGTGGTGCGCCATATTGGTCATCGGCAATCTTGCACCCGTTAGCTGGGCGATTTCATCCGCGTACATTCCTGCCGCGTTGATGATGACACCGGCCTGAATTTCACCTTGGGGCGTTTCCACGATCCATGATCCGTCGGGCTGAGGGCGCAAACCGGTGACCGGGCATTGCTGCCGGATTTCTGCACCACGTGCCCGCGCAGCACGGGCATACGCGTGGGTCAGACCATAAGGATCAACGTGTCCACCGTTTGGATCGTAGAGCGCGCCAAGGACCGAACTGGTATCCAGCATTGGCCAGTGGGCTTTCAATTCGTCCGGTGTCAGCATCTGATATGTCACCCCAATCCGCCGTCCGATCCCAAGCAAACGGTGCAGCTCATCCATGCGGTCTTCTGTCCGGGCAACCATGATGCCGCCTACCTTGTGAGACGTTATCGCCTGACCTGACTCGGCCTCGATCTCATCCCACAAATCAAACGTGCGTTTCATCGACCAGGCCATCATGGGGCTGCCGTTGAAAGTGTTGCCATTGGCAGCGGCATGCCAGGTCGAGCCTGCTGTCAGTTGGGTCTTTTCGACCAGAAGCGCGTCGGCGCGACCTGATCGGGCCAGGTGATAAAGTATGGAACATCCAACGACGCCCCCACCGATGATGACAAACTCATAGCGCTGCATGAAGGTCCCCTTTCAATTCTTGATGGAGATTTCCACAAAATGCTCTATTTGAAAATTTAGAAAAACCGCGCTTTATTTGAAGGTGAGCTACAAATGAATTATCGTCAACTTCCCCTGAATGGATTGCGCACGCTGGAAGCTTGCGCGCGCACAGGATCATTGACGAAAGCCGCAGAAGAACTGAGCGTTACGCCCTCAGCCGTGCGTTATCAGATCCGGCTATTGGAAAACCTGACCGGCAACGCTCTGTTTGATCGCAATGGGCCAAAGATCACTCCAACGCGGCATACGCTTGCTGCACTGCCCGACCTTCAGATCGGGCTAGAAGCATTGCAAAGGGGCTTTGACACGCTTGGATCCGATACCCGAAATGACTTGAATATAGTGGTTGACGTTTCATTCGCGTCCCTCTGGCTGGTGCCGCTGATCGGCGAATTTGAAGCGCTTCTTCCGGATATCAGAGTGAATCTTTTGTCGCCAATCTCCGGAGCCAGTCCAAAGAACACGCAGGCGGATATCATCGTTACAGCGCATCCGGGGGCTGATCGGGATCAGGGCATCGCACTTCCGCCGGAGACTTTTCTTCCCCTGGCTGCCTGCGGCGCGCATGCTCCGGCGCTACTGACCATTGAGCCGCTTCACGCTCAGGATACCTATCCAAACTGGAATCTCTGGCAGGCGAAGTACGGTCGGCTTGAGGCGACACAGCGACGATATTCGTTGGCGATGCTGGCGATCCAGGCCGCCAAAAGCGGAGAGGGACTCGTTCTGTCATCAACCTTGCTGGCGCTGGGAGATCTTCGCGAGGGCTTGCTTCACTGTCCGGACGGCCATTGCACCAAAGGCATGCAGTCATCAAGATGGTTGTTCATCCAGAAGCCCAATCGTATGGAAACTCAGGTCTTTGCCGAGTGGATACAAAAGAAATTTTCAGCCGCCTGCAAGGAAGCGGCTGCACTCATAGGTTAAAGGATCTGGCTCAGGAATTCCTTGGTTCGGGGGTCCTTGGCATTATCAAAAAACGTGTCCGGGGGACCGTGTTCGACGATGACGCCCTTGTCGGTGAAATAGATGTGATCAGCCACCTCGCGCGCAAAACCCATTTCGTGAGTAACAAGGATACACGTCATTCCTTCGGCGGCCAGATCCTTGATCGTGACCAGCACTTCCTTGACCGTTTCCGGGTCAAGGGCCGCTGTTACCTCGTCAAACAGCATCACATCTGGGTTCATTGCCAGCGAACGCGCGATGGCGACACGCTGCTGCTGCCCACCTGACAATTCGCCGGGATAGCTGTCTTCCTTGCCTTCCAGTCGCACTTTCCTGATCAAGGCCCGGTATGCGCTGGATCACCCTGATCAAGTGGCTTTGAATTCGATGCGCAGCATTGCAACAGAGGTAGGCGTGACCTCAACCACGATGCTGCGCCTTGCTCGGCAATTGGGGTATGACGGTTACGATGATTTCCGGGCCAGCTTTCAAAACGAACTTGTGCGCGGCGTCTTCGGGACACGGGCAGATGCGCTGCATCAGGACCAAAACGCCACTGACAGCGATCTGGCTGCGACGCCTGAAACTTTGACCGAAAGGATATTACTGGCTGCCGAGACCAATATTCGCCACACCAGAGCAACATTGAGACAAGAGGAGTTTGACACGGCGGCAAACCTGATCGGCAATGCACCTAACGTCTACCTTGTCGGATCGGGATCGTTGTTCTGGCTGGCCTCGATGATGAAAAACACTGGAAATCTGATGCTGTCCAACCTGCGATTGGTCGGTGCAGAATACTCTGTGGCGGCCGAGGCGATGGGCTCCCTGAGCGAAAACGACGTTGTCGTGGGTTTTGGTATGAATCCGACCGCGACACGAACGATCGATGCAATGACGTTTTCGCGCAAACGCGACGCGCGCCTGATTGCGATTACCGATCGGCCAAGTTCGCCCGTGGCGGAGCGCGCGGATTGTGTCTTGTTCAGCGACAATTTCAGTCCGCATTACTACCCATCCGCTGTGCCATTGATGGTCATTGTCGAAGCGCTACTGGCCACAATCGTTGCCAACGGCGACGGCACGGAACTTCAACGCATCAAGACCTTCGAAGCCACGCGCAGGAATAGCGGTCGTTACATCGAATACTGAGAAACTGCTGGAAATACCGACTGAAACGAACAGCAGGTCACCCGGACCTCAAGCCAGGTCTCAAGCCTATCTATCATGGAAAGTGCGCGGCTTTCGGATGTCTGGCAAAGCAACCTTTCGAGGTGAACTGATAGTTGTACTTGAACCAAGGAGTTTTTTCTTTGCCAATCAGACCCATGAACATGATAAGCCCCGAAGCGCAGCGGAGGTCTGCTTCCCGCCCCCTGTGTCAATGTCATTCACGGCCCAAACCTGCCTTTGACGATCAAGCCTGTCGCCGCAGCGCAGCTTCACCGAACCGGTCGTTGGTGCATCGCGCAGCATTTGTCTTGGCCCCCTAAAACTGTGCCACTATTTGTTGACTAAGGGAGTGACAGAGAATGGCACGGAAACGGTATTCGGATGAGGATGCACTGAAGTTATTGCGCGAGATTGATGTTCATTTGCATGATGGGTTGGATGTTGTGGGCGCGTGTCGCAAGGCGGGTATTTCGGACAAGACCTATTAC
>CALGTJ010000322.1 GCA_937901435.1 uncultured Rhodobacter sp.
AGGCGGCCAAGGTGTCCCCTTCCAGCAGGCATGTACGAAAGAACCGGGCGACCATCGAAGACCGACGGCGCTGAGACGCATCGCGCGGGATCAAAATATTGGTGCGGGTCACTAGCGGCCAAAGAGAGCTTCCCTCTCCCCTCTCCAAGGCCTCCGGCGATTGGGCCAGGGTCTCGAAAGTGCCGTCGGCTCGCTCAATATCCAGCACATCCAGACCGAATTGGCGTGCGCTCGAGGCTTCGAGGAAGCCAATGCTGCCGCGCAAGCGCCGCACAGTAAGCGCAACACCATGTGCGCCAAAAACGGCTAAGCCAGGAGTGCGGTCAAGCATGCCTGCGCCAGGTTCCTGCCCGGCACCTGCGCCAGATAACCATGCAACTGCAAGGCTGGTGGATCCTGACACCTCACGCCGCAAAATCGGGGTGATGGCCAGATGCGGAAGGTCCAGATCGGGATTAGACGCGCGCAGACGCGGGTCCGACCATGTGCGGATATCTCCCGTGAAAATGCCCAACATGTCCGCACGACGAAGCCGCAAACGGGTGGTTGCGATGCCCGGCAGGTTTACAACGAACCCAAGCGCGGCCGATGCGGTTGGCACTTGCGCCAAATCGGCTTTGGCAAGATCTGCGGCATCCATATTGGTATCAGACCCACCGAAATCGGCCTGTCTTTCAACAGCGGCGCGACGCCCCGCACCTGACCCCAGCGGCACATAGTTCAAATCCAAACCTAAGTCTGGTCCAAACCGATCGGCCCAAGTGCTGTAAAGACGATGCGGCACGGACGCGCCAACACCGTGCAGCGTTTCAACCGCCGCGAACGGGCTCTGTGCAAGCGCAGGAGCGGCAATTGCCACCGCCGCCCCCAGCAATATTGCCCTTCGACACTGACGATCAGTGGCCAACAAAATGCAAAAATTCCATCAGTAAAGGGACCATAAATGATTGGGCTTCATGACAAAGTTCCACGCGCCACCAGCTAGACAGCACAACACAAGAAACCGAAGCAAACCCCCACGCGACGTACTGCAAAGAGCCTTTTCAAAAATCATTGCAGGCGGCCGGTGAGGTTGTTTCCATGCCGGCAGAAACGGCCAGCTTCAGAAACGCCAAAAACAACAAGGCTGTCCTGGGTCGCACCAGAAGCCACTGCATTGACAGCAACGTTGTCGCCTATGACGGTACCCACGCCTTGCGGCCTATCGGTGAACAGTCCGCTGATATCGTTGGTCACGGTCTGGCCCAGAACGCTGTCGTTCAGGGTCACCGCATCTGAGCAGGCCGCTGCATCGATACCGCATTGATGCTCCCGGAAGGGAGCCATACGTCCGGCAAAGGTCTCGCCATCGAACTCTGCCTTGAACGTGGCGCGACCGTTTCTAATGTGCTCGGCAAAGACCGAACCGACAACGACAGTCGATTGACAGGTGCATCCGACCTGAACATTAGCCGCCCAAATGTCTGACGTATCTGCCAGACCGTCGAGATACGCGCAGCCATCGTTGGTGCCCCGAGCCTCTTGGGCCTGTGCAAGCGAATTTCGGTTGTTTTCCAAAACGCCACAACCGGCAAGCGAACGAAGCACGATTGGGGTTGGTCTGATCATCTGGAATCCTCTTCCAGGCGACCTTAACTAAGTACCTCACCACTAACGACCTGTTCTTAAAGATCAGAGGGGTAGCTTAATCTATCAAACGAATAGAGTTAAAACCCATTGGCATTAAAAGGTGCGATCGCTGATTTGCTCTTTTGGTCTTGGATGGTGCTTTCTCTTTTTTTTGGCTGGGCGAGTACGCGTCTCCATCTCACCAGATCAACTCATTGCGCTGCCCCCGCAAATTGGACCGCTGCCCGAGCTATGATTTTGCATCTAATCCCCAAAAATCGGACAGTGACCGAAGCGACAATCTGACGTCTGCTGGTATTTCCGAAGCAGTCCCTAGAAACACTGTTTCAAGGCGTGCGGCAGATTGCATGGCACTTGCAGAACGCGCGCCATGTTGTGAACGACAAGCGCACCCGGCGACTGGCAACCGATCGCAGCGATCAACTTGAGACGCGTTGTGTCCGATCCGAAGGTGCAGGCTGCCCCTTAGACTAACCCGAAATCTGTCCGGGAGATGGGGAATAGTTCAATCAACACCGAACTTGAAGGTCAGGTCACTTCCGGACATTTTCTTTTGATACTGCTCATCAAACAGCTCATTCATCTGGTCGGTGAACATGCTTTTCCAGCCGCCATAGCCGCCACTTCGTAGATGGTTCAGGCCTATAGAGGCGTTGATCTTCATATCTTGCAAACTGGAGGCAATCAGTGTGTCGCGCAGTATCTTGTCA
>CALGTJ010000323.1 GCA_937901435.1 uncultured Rhodobacter sp.
GGTTCAGGCTGCGCCAGCAATCCGATGCGAGTTCTCATTCGTCTGACAGCACCGTCATGGGAACAATTCCTGAAAAACGAACACCGAAATGTGAGTAGATTGCTGCCATCTGAAAGCAACACTGTGATCGCGAGTGCCTGCTGGACAGGTTCACATTTCTGTTGACAGCCTGTCCTGTGCTCGGGCAGTATTTCTGAAGTTGGAAAGAGCGAGAGCGGCCAAATATGGCGCAATGCATGATGGTAAACTTGGGGCGTCGGGCAACCGGCTGTGATCTCGTCGTATGACGTGAAGCCGGGTTTTGCCGCTTCAGTCGTTGCTGGAGCGGGTGTCTGCATCTCATCTGACTTTCCTGCTTTTCTGGATTCTCTACATGCACAACAGGAACGATTTACGCCTTGCTGTCGATATTGGCGGTACCTTCACCGATACGGTCCTGGTTGATGGGCAGGGGCATATCCTTGCCACCACCAAAACACCGACCACTCCGGAAAACCCGACCCTTGGGGCGCTTGCGGGGGCCGAACATGTGTTGGCCGCGACAGGTGCAGACTGGTCGCAGATCGCCGGCTTCATCCATGGCACGACACTGGCCACCAATGCTCTGATCGAGCGGCGCGGGGCTGTCGTGGCCACGGTGACGAGCGAGGGGTTTCGCGATATTCTCGAGATCGCCTATGAGCGCCGCTACAGCCAGTATGAGATCAATCTCGTCAAACCCGATCTGATCGTTTCGCGCGGGCGCACCTTTACCATCGGCGGGCGGATGGATGCGCGCGGGCAGGAGCTGCAACCGCTTGATGAGGAGACGGTTCGACGGTTGACCGGAGAGCTTGCGGCCTGTGGCGCCGAGGCCGTAGCAATCTGCCTGATGCATGCCTATGCCAACCCGGCACATGAACTGAGATTGCGCGATCTTCTGCTGGCGGCAATGCCCGGTCTGGTGATTTCGCTATCGCATGAGGTCAGCCCCGAGGCGCGTGAGTTCGACCGGCTCTCTACCACCATCGCCAACGCCTATATCCAGCCTCAGATGGCCAGTTACCTGATCGATTTTCAAGCGCGATTCAGCGACGAAGGCCTGACCTGCCCGATCCTGATGATGACTGCGGGCGGGGGCATGACAACAATGGAAACTGCCGCACGCCTGCCAATACGGCTGGTGGAATCCGGCCCTGCCGGGGGTGCCATTCTGGCCGCGCGCATCGCTGCCGAGACCGGCGAGCGCGAGGTGTTGAGTTTCGATATGGGCGGCACCACGGCCAAGCTGTGTCTGATCGACCGGTATCGCCCGCAGACCGCACGCAAGTTCGAAATCGCGCGCGCGGCGCGGTTCATCAAGGGCTCTGGCATGCCGGTGCGCATCCCGGTGATCGAGATGATCGAGATCGGCGCGGGCGGCGGGTCGATCGCGCATGTGGACCGGTTGGGCCGCCTGCAGGTCGGACCAGAGAGCGCGGGGTCCGAACCCGGACCGGCCGCCTTTGCCAAAGGCGGAACCGAGCCGACGGTGACCGATGCCGACGTGATGCAGGGGCTGATCGAACCCGGGCGCTTTGCCGAAGGGCGGCTCAGGATCGACATGGATGCGGCGAAAAGGGCGCTTGCCTCGGGCGTTGGGCAGGCGCTGAAGCTTGACGCCGCACAGGCCGCCCATGGGGTCAGCGAGATCGTGGATGAGAACATGGCCGCCGCAGGGCGAATGCATGCTGTGGAATCGGGCAAGGATCTGGGCACACGGCTGATGATCGCCTTTGGCGGCAATGGCCCGCTGCATGCCACCCGGGTGGCGCGGCGTGCGCAGGTTGACCGCATTCTGATCCCGCGCGACCCTGGGGTCGGCTCGGCGGTGGGGTTCCTGTTCGCACCGGTCTCGTTCGAGATCATCCGCTCGCGCTATGGCACGCTTGAGGCGCTTGATTTGGATGGGCTCAACGCCTTTTTTGACGCAATGATCGTCGAGGCCGAGGCCGTGGTGAGGGCAGGCATGCCCGAGGGCAATCTGACCCGGCGACGGCAGGCTTTCATGCGCTATCACGGGCAGGGGCACGAGATTGAAATCCTGCTGCCTGACCGGGCTTTGGAAGAGGCAGATATTCCCGCCCTGCGCCGGGCCTTCGAGGAGGAATACAGCCGCCAGTTCAGCCGCGCTGTGCCGGGCATGAAGATCGAGATCCTGAACTGGGCGCTTGAGGTCGCCTCCGAGCCGCCCGCGCTGGAGCAGTACGCCAAAACCCGCGTGAAACAGCCTGCGCAACCGTCCGGGCAGCGGCGCATCCTGTGCGATGTCACCGGTGAATGGCGCGAGGCGGAAATCCATGATCGCGGGGTTCTCACACCCGGCGACCATCTTGACGGCCCCGCCCTGATCATCGAGCCGCAAACCACCACATTCGTCAGCGCCGATTTCTCGGCCCATGTGGATGGCGGCAGCAACATCTGGCTCACACGCAACCGGGAGGGCGACCAATGAGCACCACCGACACCCGCCTGCAGGTCATGTGGAACCGGCTTCTGGCCGTGGTCGAGGAACAGGGTCAGGCGCTGATCCGCGCCGCCTTTTCCCCCATCGTACGCGAATGCGGGGACATTTCCGCCGGCATCTTTGATTTGCAGGGTCGGATGCTGGCCCAGGCCGTGACCGGCACGCCGGGCCATATCAACACCATGGCCGAGGCGGTAAAGACCCTGCGCGGCCGCTTTCAGCTTCAGGACATGAAGCCCGGCGACATTTACCTCACTAACGATCCATGGATCGCCTCGGGGCATCTGAACGATTTCCTGCTGATGATGCCGGTGTTTCACAAGGGCCATGTGGTCGGCTTCACCTCCTGCACCTCGCATCTGGTTGATCTGGGCGGGCTTGGCATGGGCCCCGAGGGCGCGGATATCTATGACGAGGGGCTGCTCATTCCACCCTGCAAGCTGATGGACGCAGGCGAGCTAAATGCTCTCCTGATGGATATCGTCAAGGCCAATTCGCGCGAACCCATTTCCAACGAGGGCGACATCTATGCGCTGATCGCCTGTTGCGAGACCGGGGCCGAGCGGCTTTCTGGCATGATGGAGGAGTTCGGCATCGACCATCTGGACGATCTGGCGGATTACATCATCGACACGTCCTATCGCGGCACCATCGAGGCCATCGCGGAGCTTCCAAAAGGGACCTGGCGCAATGTCCTGAAAGTGGATGGCTATGAGCGGGAGATTGATCTGCACGCAGCCCTGACCATCAGCGAGGACCACGTTGAACTGAATTTCAACGGCACATCGGGCCTGTCGAACAAGGGTATCAACGTGCCATTGAACTACGCCACCGCCTATTCGGTCTTTGCCCTTCGCTGCATCATCGGACCGGACATTCCCAACAATGCGGGCTCGCTCGCGCCCTTCCGGGTCACCGGGCCAAGGAACTGTATCCTGAACGCCCAGCCCCCCGCACCGGTGGCCATGCGCCATACGCTAGGGCAGATGACGCCCGATCTGCTCTATGGCTGCCTGTCGCAGGCCCTGCCAGATCAGGTTCCTGCCGAGGGTGCCTCCTGCATGTACGACCTTCCACTGCGCCATGTGCCTGATGCGGTTTCGCGTGACGGTGAGCAGTTTGCGCTGGAGCTTGTGTTTAGCGGCGGAACAGGGGCGCGGCCCCGTCTCGATGGGCTTTCGGCCACTGCCTTTCCGTCTGGTGTCTGGGGTAGCCAGGTAGAAACCACCGAGGCGGTCGCGCCGGTCCTGATCACCCGGCGCGAACTCAAGCAGGACAGCGGCGGGCCCGGCAGGACACGCGGCGGGCTGGGTCAGCATATCGAAATGCGATCTGCGGTGGATGAGGATTTCATGCTGTTCCTTTCGGTCGAACGGGTTCTGAACCCCGCACGGGGGCGGTTTGGCGCAGGAGAAGGCGCGCCGGGGCGCATCCGCATTGGCAAGGAAGGGCTTGACCTGCCGGGTAAGGGCGAGTTCCGGGTGAAGGCTGGCGAAACTCTGATTTTCGAAACCCCGGGAGGTGGCGGCTTTGGTAATCCGCAGGATCGCCCGCGCGAGGATGTTCAGCGTGACCTCGAGGAAGGTTTGATAAGTCAGAAGGCAGCGCGCGAAATCTATGGGGTGAAACCATGATCAGCCCCGTTGCCCATATAGCCTCCCTGTCGCCCTATGCGCTGGCTCAACTGAACGCGCCCGCGGGAAAGCGTCTTATCTCGCTGTCTCAAAACGAAAGCCTGCGCCTGCCCAACCCGCTTGCTATCGAGGCCGGTGCGAAAGCGCTGACGGCAGGGCATCTCTATCCCGATCCGGACTGGGGTGAATTGCGCGAGGCGCTGTCTGGTCTGCACGGCATCCCTGCCAAAGGTCTCCTGTGCGGCAACGGGTCAATGGAGCTGATCGCCAGCCTCGCGCAGGCTTTTACGGACGAGCAAAACGCGGTGCTGGCCCCGGCGCATGCCTATCCGTTTTTCCGATCGGCCGCGCAGATGGTACGGGCACGCTATGACGTGGCCCCTGAAAACGACGGGCGCGTTTCGGTCGATGCGCTGCTGGCTGCTGTACGGCCCGACACCCGAATCGTCTTTGTTGCCAATCCCGGCAACCCCACCGGCACCCGCATCCCGCGCGCCGAGCTTTTGCGCCTGCGCAAGGGCTTGCCGGGCGATACCCTGCTGGTGATCGACGAAGCCTATGGCGAGTTTGCCGATCATCTGAATGAACCCATGTTCGATCTGGCCGGGCGTGGCGATACGGTGGTTCTGCGCACATTCTCCAAGGCCTATGGTTTGGCCGGTATGCGGGTGGGTTGGGGGCTGTTTCCGGCGGAGATTGCTGGCGAGATCCGCAAGGTGATGAACCCCAACAACATCTCGGTCGCCGGACAGGCCGCAGCCGCTGCGGCGCTCAAGGATCAGGCGTATATGGTTGAGACCTGCCGGGAAACGGCCAGTTTGCGAGACGGGTTGCGCAAGCGGCTACGACAGGCCGGGTACGACGTGCCCGAGAGCTTCACCAATTTCGTGCTGATCCGGATGGGAAGCCCTGACAAGGCGCATCGCGCCGATAAGGCCCTTCGCGCCGAGGGCGTGTTTCTACGCCCGCAGGGCGGGGCTGGGCTTGCCGATTGCCTGCGCGCCACCATCGGCGTCGCTGAAGATGTCGACATCGCCGCCGGGGTTTTGGAACGCTGGGCAGAGGGGGAAAAGACATGACACAATCGCGCGGGCGGGCCCGCTTCGGCATTCTGGTGCCCTTCACCAACACCAATCTCGAACCTGACATGGCGCTTTTGCGCCCTGACGGCGTGTCGATGCATATTGCCCGCATGGGGGGATATGATCAGGACGAGATCCCGGATGCGGACCAGATGCACGGGCTGGGCGCGGCTGATCTGGATGAGCCCCTGCACCTGTTGCAGGGCGTGCGCCCGGATGTGATCCTCTATGGCTGCACCTCGGCTACGCTGACCCATGGCCCGGCCTTCGACCGTGCGCTTGCCGAACGGATCAAGACCGATAGTGGGGCCGAAACCGTAACGGCAGCCGGGGCACTGGTGCATGCGCTGCAAACTCTGGGCGTGACCCGCATCGGTTTTGCCTCGCCTTACGTATCTGCGATCAACGACTTGGCCGTCGAATTTTTAGCGAAGACGGGTGTTGAAACCTTGATCCGCTCAGAGGTGGGTGATGATCTGGACAATTACGGCCAGGGCGAGCTGGATCCGCAGGCGGTATTCGATCTGGGCCTTGCCGCCGACCATCCCGAGGCCAGGGCGATTGTGCTGTCCTGCACCGACATGCGCAGTGTCGAAATCATTGCCCGTCTGGAACAGGCTGTGGGCAAACCAGTCATCACGTCAAATCAAGCGATGGCTTACCAAGCCATGCAGCTAGCCGGTATCGGCGAGGCCCTGCCGGGATATGGCCAGCTACTGCAAAGGGAACGGCTATGAGCTTCGATCGGATCGCCGAATTCGTGCTTGCGGGCCAAGGCATGCCGCAAAGCGCGCTCGACATGGCCGCGACGCTGCTGATCGACACCGTCGGCGTGGCGGCAGGGGCTGCGGGGATGGAGGCCGGTCGGATCGCATACGATCATGCCTTTGCCTTTCACGGCGCAGGTGCGCCGGAACACGCGGCGTATATGATGTTCGACGGCCGGCGCGCTTCGATCCCCGGGGCCGCCTTTGCCGCTGCGACCCAGATCGACAATCTCGACGCTCACGATGGACTCAATCCGACCAAGGGTCATATTGGCTGCGCTGTGGTGCCCGCACTGTTTGCCTTCGCCGAAGCCCGACCAGAGCTTTCCGCGCGCGATGCGCTCTCTGCGCTCGTCATGTCCTATGAGGTCGCTGCCCGAGCAGCCTTTGCCTTGCATGCAACAGTTAGCGACTATCACACATCCGGGGCATGGAACGCGCTAGGCGTGGCGGCGTTGGGTTGCCGTTTGATGGGGGCGGGCCCCGACAGGTTGCGTAATGCGCTCGGGATCGCCGAGTACCACGGCCCGCGCAGCCAGATGATGCGCGAGATCGCCAACCCGACCATGTTGCATGACGGGTCGGGCATGGGCGCGCTGGTGGGGGCGATGGCGGCGTTGCTGGCGATGGACGGATTTACCGGTGCGCCTGCTATCACTGTCGAGGCGGATGATGTGGAAGATTGCTGGTCCGATCTGGGCAAGCTCTGGACCGTCGAGCACAACTACATCAAGCCCTATCCGATCTGCCGCTGGGCGCATGCGGCGCTTGATGCCTTGTCCGGTCTGATGCGCGATCACGGTTTCTCCGCAGGCGACGTGACCCGGATCGAGGTGAACACATTTTCCGAGGCCGCGGCGCTGTTCCCGGGTATGCCCGCAACCACATCGCAGGCCCAGTATTCCCTGCCCTTCGCGCTGGCCGTGATGCTGGTGCATGGCCGGATCGGGCCGGGGCATATTTCCGGCACAGCCCTGAACGACCCGAAGGTGTCCGAAGTGCTGGCGCTCATTGCAGTGCGCGAGGAAGACCGGCACAGCAATTGCTTTCCCGGCGGGCGGTGGTCCGATCTAACCGTGACGCTGAAGGAGGGTACCAGGCTTGCCTCGGGTGACGTGCATGCGCGCGGCGGACCCGAGGCGCCCATGGACCAGAGCGAGATCAAGGCGAAATTCCGCGTGATGACCGCCGCACTCCCCGAACCGCGCGTCACAGCTCTGTGGGAGATGCGCGAGCGTTTGTTGCAGCCAGAGGCCAAATTCAGTGAACTGGCGCAGCTTGTCCGTGCACCTGTGGAGGAAAACCATGTCTGACACGCCGCGTATTGTTCTGCATAACAGCAATACGGCGCCGCTTGCCCGATGGTTGCGCGCCGCGTTCCCGCAGGCGGAATATCGTGAATGCAACAGTTATGAAACGCTTCCCGCCCTGATCGACAGCTACCGGCCCGAAATTGTCTACTCGGTGCGCTTCGCGGGCACGCCGGGCTTTCCGCGCGACGCGCTGTTTGGCGCGGGCGGCCCGCGCTGGGTCGCCAATGGCGGGGCGGGTACTGACCATTTCGGCCAATGGGACCCTCGGAAGACCACCGTTACCAATGCTGCGGGCGTGGCCGCCGGGATGATGGCGGAATACATCTTCGGCGGATTTTTGCATTTCACGCTGGATATCCCGGGCCTGCAACAGGACAAGGCCGCGCGGGTCTGGAATGCCCGTACGGTCAGGCCGCTGGCAGGCAAGACGCTCCTGATTGTTGGGTTGGGTCATACCGGTCAGGCGGTGGCGGCGCGCGCCCGGGCCCTCGGTATGAAGGTTCTGGGGACCCGCGCCCGGCCAGAGCCCATGGAACATGTCGATGAGGTGCACGCGGCGGATGATCTGCCGGGCCTTTTAGCGCGCGCGGATTTCATCGCGGTCTCGACCCCCCTTATCCCGGCAACACGCGGCTTGATCGGTAAGGATGAGATCGCGGCGATGAAGCCCGGCGTCATATTCGCCGATGTCTCGCGTGGCGGCGTGGTGGATCAGAGCGCTCTTTACGATGCAATGAAGACCGGACATGTCGCGGCTGCGGTGCTCGACGTATTCGAGACCGAACCTCTGCCCGCGACAAGCCCGTTATGGGCACTTGAGAACGTGATCATCTCACCGCATTGCTCGTCGGTCTTTGCCGAATGGGAAGAAGCCTCGTTCGAACTATTCCTACTAAACCTCGGCCGCTGGATGCGCGGCGAGGGGCTGGTCAATATCGTGGACCCGGTTCGTGGATATTGAAGGAAACGCTATGAAAGGCACTGTCAGACAAAACGAGTTTGAGCCATGCAGGGCTGTTTCGTAGCCTCGCCGTATGATAAAACACTCTCCATTCAGGTACTTTAAAACGAGCCCTGAGATCATCCGCTTGGCTGTGATGCTGT
>CALGTJ010000324.1 GCA_937901435.1 uncultured Rhodobacter sp.
ATCAACCTGCTGGAGGTGACGCCAGAGGCGTCGGTGGACGGCGTGCAGGTCATGCTGTCCGGTGTCCCGGTGCCGATTGACGCCGGATATGCGGGGGCTATAGGCACGACCTGCACCATCGGCATCCGCCCCGAGGCGATCCGCTTTGTGACCGAGGGCACGCCCGGCGCGATCCCGCTGGACATCGAAACAGAGGCGCCCCTGAATGAAAAGACCGTCACGCTGGCCCTGACCCGGAACAGGCGCGAAATCATGGTCTCGCGCCCCGCCGGCACGCCCGGACCGGCGCAGGGGCAAGGCCATATCGCCATTGATGCAGTTGCGGTCCATCTGTTTGACCGCGCCAGTGGCCAGCGCATCGCGCCCAATTCTGCGGCACAAGAACAGGGAGCGGCGTGATGAGCGTTCAGCTGAAACTCACAGGCGTCGACAAGTTCTATGGCCCCATCGGCAAGGGCGTCCACGCGGTGCAGAACATCAATATGGAGGTCGAAAAGGGCGAGATCATCGCGCTGCTCGGCTCGTCTGGCTGCGGCAAGACCTCGACCCTGCGGATGATCGCGGGGTTCGAGGAAACCAGCCGGGGTACGATTGAACTGGCGGGGCGTCAGGTGCAGACACTGCCCCCAGTGCGGCGCAACGTGGCAATGGCATTCGAGGGCTATTCGCTATACCCGACCGTGACCGTGGGTGAAAACATCGCCTTTGCGCTGAAGGCTGCCAAACTTCCCAGTGCCGAGGTCGAGGCCCGCGTCAGGGAAGTCACCGAAATGCTGGAGATCACGGATATTCTGGATCGCTATCCGACGTCTGTTTCTGGTGGTCAGCAGCAACGCGCCTCGCTGGCGCGGGCGCTGATCCGGGACGCGGATCTGCATTTGCTGGACGAACCGATGGGCCAGTTGGAACCGCAATTGCGCACATTGCTGCGCGGGCGGATCAAGTATTACATCAAGGAACGCGGGCTGACGGCGATCCTAGTCACTCACGATCAGACAGAGGCCAACGCGCTGGCGGATCGCATCGCGGTGATGGAGGGCGGGTTGCTGCAACAATACGCAAGCCCGCAACAGATCAAAGAGGCCCCCGCGAACCTGTTTACAGGGACCTTTGTGGGCGAGCCACCGATGAATGTCTTTGCCGCCAAGGCGGTCGAGGCCAGCGGCCAGCTACAGCTTGATTTGGGCGGGGGGCTGCATCTTGATTATGACGCCGGGGCCTTTGCCCCCGAGGTGCGCGAGGCGCTGTTGTCTCGGGGCGAAATCATGTTGGGCGTGCGCCCCTACGCGGCGCATCGCAGCGCAGACGGGGCGGCGGCACAGGTGGTGGCGAACCAATGGCTGGGCGATCAGACCCATATCGCGGCCAGTTTCGCGGGTGGCACGATTGTGCTGGTGGAACATGACCGCGCAGAGGTGAACGTGGGTGACGCGATCAACGTGCGCCTCGCGCCCGAAGACCTGCATGTCTTTGACACCGACACGGGAGCCGCGATCAGCCACGGGGTGCAAATGGCATGACCTCTGATGGACGCGATATCCTGATCGGCATCGATGCGGGCACGTCGGTAATCAAATCGGTGGCCTTCACGCTGGGCGGGCAGCAGATCGCCCACGCGTCGGTGCCCAACCGCTATACCACCCGCGCCGATGGCGCGGCGTTTCAATCGCCTGACGACACATGGGCCGATTGCGCGCAAACCCTGCGCGATCTGGCCGCGAAAGTCCCGGATCTCGCGCGCCGTGTGGCGGCTTTGGCGGTGACCGGGCAGGGCGATGGCACATGGCTGGTGGGCGCGGACAACCGCCCTGTCACCGACGGCTGGCTCTGGCTGGATTCCCGCGCGGCGACCACGGCGACCCGGCTGCGCGACACGGACACTCGCGCGCGGTTTGAAAGCACCGGCACCGGGATCAACGCCTGCCAGATGGGCGCGCAACTGGTCCATATGGACGCGACCACGCCAGAGGTTCTGGATCATGCCGAGGTGGCGCTCCATTGTAAAGACTGGCTTTACCTGAACCTGACGGGCGTGCGGGCCTCGGATCCGTCAGAG
>CALGTJ010000325.1 GCA_937901435.1 uncultured Rhodobacter sp.
ATCAAAACCTCTTTCCACGCAGCAGAGATCGTACCACCCCGGTTTGCCACACCGATCACCATGGTCCTGGCCCCGGCGGCATAGGCGTCTTCCAGCGTCATGTCGGGCAGCTTCATATCCGCCTTGCAGCCCTCCATGCGGAACTGGCCGATGGCATGATCAGGACGCCAGTCCTTGATACCTTGCGCCACCTTTGCGGCCAGCGCATCGGGCGCATCACCAAGGAACAGCAGATATGGTGTTTCGATCATCGCAAATATCCCCATGTTTTTTGGTAGTATTCCGCGTTTCGGCTGCGAAATCTTCCTGAATGCGGCGGGGCACCAGAGAGTTTGTCGCAAATTCTTCGCCAAGTCGGGGCGTTTGGCGAATTATTTGCACAGATACCGCTTTGTGCCTAAAATTTCACCCATTGGCAGAGACGGATTGAGTCTGCCGGTTCAAAAGGCGCTTGCGACCCGTGGCGCAATATTCTACCCACCAAACAACTCGAAAAGAAACAAACTTACGCAAGGCCCCGCATGTCATTCAAGCTTCAGCCCACAGCCCCCGCCCGCCCGAACCGTTGCCAGCTATTCGGCCCCGGATCGCGCCCGGCCATTTTCGAGAAGATGGCAAGCAGTGCGGCGGATGTGATCAATCTGGATCTTGAGGATTCGGTGACCCCCGATGACAAGCCACAGGCGCGCAAAAATATCATCGAGGCGATTGGCGATATCGACTGGGGCACCAAGTATCTGAGCGTACGCATCAATGGCCTCGATACGCCCTATTGGTATCGCGACGTGGTCGATCTGCTGGAAAACGCCAGTGACCGGATCGACCAGATCATGATCCCCAAGGTCGGCAATGCCGCCGATGTCTATGCGGTTGACGCGCTGGTCACCGCCATCGAGACCGCCAAGGGGCGCAGCAAGCCGATCAGTTTCGAGGTCATTATCGAAAGCGCGGCTGGCATCGCCCATGTCGAGGACATCGCCGCCTCCAGCCCGCGCCTGCAGGCCATGTCGCTGGGCGCGGCCGATTTCGCGGCCTCGATGGGGATGCAGACCACGGGTATCGGGGGCACGCAGGAAAACTATTACATGCTGCAAGACGGCGCGCGGCACTGGTCCGATCCGTGGCACTGGGCGCAGACCGCCATCGTTGCCGCCTGTCGCACCCATGGCGTGCTGCCTGTGGATGGGCCTTTTGGCGATTTCAGCGACGACGAGGGCTTTCTGGCACAGGCGCGCCGCTCTGCCACGCTGGGCATGGTCGGCAAATGGGCGATCCACCCAAAACAGATCGCCCTGTCGAATGCGGTTTTCACCCCCTCCGAGGCGCAGGTGAGGGAAGCGCGCGAAATTCTGGCCGCTATGGAACAGGCCAAAAAGGACGGCGCAGGCGCGACCGTCTACAAAGGGCGTCTGGTGGACATCGCCAGCATCAAACAGGCCGAAGTCATCGTGCGCCAGTCTGAAATGATCGCCGCCCCATAGCGTTTATGCCCCCAAAGCGATAGATATGGCGCGACCGTAATGTTGCGAGTGTTCCGCCATGTCTGACCAAACGCTTCCCCAAGACCAGTTACAGCCGCTTGTCATTCTGTTCAGCCAAGGCCAGTTGGATCAGGTCATCGCCCGCGCCACGGCCTTGACCGCACAGTATCCGCAAGCGCCGCAGCTCTATAATCTGCTGGGCGCGGCCCATGCCGGGTTGGGGCAGATCGACACGGCCCTTGCGCATTACGCCACATCCATCGCAACCAGTCCCGCCTACGCCGAGGCCCATAGCAATCTGGGCGCGACGCTGTTTGGTCTGGGGCGCTTTGACGAAGCCATCACCTCTCTGAACGCGGCGCTGGCGATCAATCCCAACCACCCGCAAGCCACGGCCAATCTGGGCGCCGTCCTTTGCAAACTGGAACGCTATAGCGAAGCCGCCGAGATCCTGAAACGCGCCCTGCAGATCAATCCGAACAATCCCGATGCAGTTGGAAACCTCGGAGTCGCCATGAGCGGGTTGAACCAGCCGGAAAAAGCGGTGGACCTGCATCGCCACGCCCTCGCCCTGCGCCCCGGACATCTGGCAGATCACAATAATCTGGGCACCGCACTGGCTGCGACCGGGCAAACAGGACCCGCCCTGAAGGCGTTCCGTGACGCGCTGTCACTGGATGCGAACCACACGGATACGCTGAACAATCTGGGCAACCTGCTGCGCGACATGGGACAGTCAAAAGACGCGCTCGAGTGCTATCACAAGGCCTTGGCGCTTTCCCCAGACACCCCCGATACGTTGAATAATCTGGGCTCTGCCCTGATGGACAGCGACCAGCCAGGCGCAGCACTTGACGCCTTTGACACCGCTTTGCGACACGCGCCCAAGGATGCAAAACTACACAATAACAGGGGGCTGGCCCTGTATCAGCTTGGCCAACACACCCCAGCAGAAGACGCTTTTATGGCGGCACTTGGGCTTGACGCAGACTATGCTCCGGCCCATGCCAATCTGGGCACATCGCAGAATGATCTGGGTCAGCACGCCAAAGCCATCGCGCATTTCCAAACGGCTCTTTCGCTGCAACCGAATATGGCAAATGTCCACCACCGGCTGGCCCGGATCAAGGTATTCACCAGCGACGATGCACAAATACCGGCAATGCAGGATCTACTGAGCCAGCCGCGCCTGAAACCGTCAGAGAAGATGCATTTACACTTTGCGCTTGGCAAGGCGATGGACGACATCGGGCAGGTCGACGAGGCGTTCCAGCATTTTACCGACGCCAACAGCCTGCGCAGGGCCACCCTTGCCTATAATCCCACAGAGGACGATCGGCTGTTCGCGGCCCTGAAAACCAGCTTTGCCGCCGCGCCCGCCTGCCCCGCGCGCAGCATCGGGATGCCGCCCAAACCCATCTTTATCGTTGGATTGCCGCGCTCTGGCACCAGTCTTGTCGAACAGATCCTCGCCAGCCATTCCCAAGTGCACGGTGCCGGAGAATTGGGGTTTCTCGCAGACGCCCTGCGCCAGTCCGGCTGGACCGGGGGATTGCCCTCTGCCGACGTGCTGGCCAAAATAGCGACCGCCTACCGCAGCAACCTGAAAACCCTGAACGCCGATGCGCCCTATATCACCGACAAGCTGCCACAGAACTTTCGCTGGCTGGGCCTCATCGCCCACGCCATGCCCGACGCGCAGATCATCCACGTCAAACGCGACGCCCGCGCAACCTGCTGGTCAATCTACACACAGCTTTTCGGGACCGCTGGCAGCCCTTACAGCTATGATTTACAAAATATCACCGGCTATTATCGCCGCTACGCCGACCTGATGGCCTATTGGGCCACAAAACTGCCCGGACGTATCATCGAACTCGACTACGATGCCCTGACCCAGGATCAATCCGGTCAAACCCGCCATCTGCTAAGCGAGATCGGACTTCCATGGCAAGATCAATGCCTTACCCCTCACATAACGCATCGCCGGGTGGTCACGGCGGCGGCGCATCAGGTGAGACAAGCGGTCTACACTGGCAGTTCCGAACGATGGCGCGCTTATGAAACACATCTGGCTGGTCCCTTTGCTGACCTCGCCGGGCTATAGTGGCAACCTTTCTAGATACAAACTGCATGCTGGTCTAGGCGGCGGGCTCCATGGTCGGCAAAGCCGGACATGGAGGGCATAAAGCGGCGCTTCAGCGCCTCCTTTTGGTCAAAACCGGTTAGGCACAGTCTGCTCCCAACACTAAACCACCTCACGCCTCTGTTGAATTCCCCGCCCGTGTTCAGTTGCATCCGGCCCGCGTGATGGTCATATAGCGCATAGCAAAAGACGTTGGGGACCCGTGGTCATGAATTATCTCGACTTTGAAAAGCCATTGGCCGAAATCGAAGGCAAGGCCGAAGAGCTGCGCGCCATGGCGCGGGCCCGTGAAGGCATGGATATCGAGGCAGAGGCAAAGGCGCTGGACAAAAAAGCCAGTGATATGCTGCAGGATCTGTACAAGACCCTCAGCCCATGGGCCAAATGTCAGGTCGCGCGCCACCCCGATCGCCCCCATTGCAAAGACTACATCAGCGCGCTGTTCACCGAATACACCCCCCTCGCCGGGGATCGCAATTTTGCGGATGATCATGCGGTGATGGGCGGGCTTGCCCGGCTTGAGGATCGCCCGGTCATGGTGATCGGCCATGAAAAGGGCCATGACACCAAAACACGGATTGAACGCAACTTTGGCATGGCCCGCCCCGAAGGCTATCGCAAAGCGATCCGCCTGATGGACATTGCGGACCGTTTCAACCTGCCAGTGATCACATTGGTGGACACCCCCGGCGCCTACCCCGGCAAAGGGGCCGAAGAACGCGGCCAGTCAGAGGCCATCGCGCGCTCTACCGAGAAATCTCTACAAATCGGCGTGCCGGTCGTCAGCGTGATCATCGGCGAGGGTGGATCCGGCGGGGCGGTTGCCTTTGCCACGGCCAATCGGGTCGCGATGTTGGAACATTCGGTCTATTCGGTGATCTCGCCAGAGGGCTGCGCGTCGATCCTGTGGAAAGACGCGGAAAAGATGCGCGAAGCTGCCGAGGCCCTGCGCCTGACCGCGCAGGATTTGTCGCGGCTGGGCGTCATTGACCGGATCATACCCGAACCCTTGGGCGGGGCGCAACGCGGGCGCGCGACGGTGATCGAGGCGGTGGGCAAAATGCTGACCTCTGTGCTGGATGAACTGACCCAAAAAGACAGTGCGACTCTGATCAAGGAACGGCGCGCCAAGTTTTTGAACATGGGATCAAAGGGGCTTGCCGCCTGACGACAGCGTAACGGCAACTTGCCAAGCGATTGACGGCGCGGCGCTATTTCGCGGCTTTCAACACAGGCCCCGGGCATATCGCCCCCGCATCCCGCAAGGCGCTGGCCAGTTTGCTGTATAGCTGGGGATGCCCGTTTTCGGCATCGGGATTGGCGCTGATAGAGGTGACAAAGCTCTTTTCTGTCGGGCGCGCCACAAGGATCTCTCCGGTCTCTGCCGCATACCAAATGGAAACGGGAAACGAGGCGGACGTTTTTTTGGTGTCTTTGGACATGCCCTCCTCCTGCTTCAAGAATGCTTGAAAAAGGTTAATTTGTAATCAACGCGCCAGCACCTCGCCATATATGGGGAGGTGGCACAATTACGCCTAGCAGAAGGACCAAGCCCTTCGCGCGTTCAAAACACAGAAAATTCGAGCCAATACGTCGAAACCGCTACCAAAGGCTGGCTATCGCCCGTCCGGGCCACTCTTTGTCATAGGTTTTGCCGTCGAATGACCCATCTGACATTTCAACCAGAATATCGCCCGGGCTGGGCAGACCGTCACTGGCATCCCCGGCCCAAAGGCCAGCGCGTAAAATCGCACGGGCACATTGGGTGTAGACCTCGGCGATCTTGATCACGATGACTGTCTTGGGATGTTGCCCCTTGACGGCAAACCGACCCAACAGATCCGCATCCACGCTAAGATAGGCCCGCCCATTGACCCGCACCACAGTGCTGCTGCCGGGCACCATGAACATCAGCGACACCCGCCCGTCACTGACGATATTGCGCAGGCTGTCCAGACGGTTGTTGCCCCTCCAATCGGGCATGGCAAGGGTCTGCGGGTCAAGCTCTGTCACCACGGGTCCGATATCCCCACGCGGAGAGCCGTCCGTGCCCGCCTCGCCCACGGTCGTCAGAACGCAGAACCGCGAGGCCATGATCCATTTGCGATAAAGCGGTGTCAGTTGGCTGGCCACCTTGATCATCGACGCCTCAGAGGGCGTGCCATTATAAATCGCTTCCAGCGTCTCGATCGTGTCAACTTTGCTCATAGCGTCGCTCCTTTGAATCCCGCCTCTGCCATTAACCTGTCAGAGGCCGTTTCAACCATGGTTTCCAAATCCGTCAAGAACGCGTCCTTGTGCCCCCCGGCAGCTAGTGTGGGCAGGAATTCGATCACCGCCAGACCCGGCTTGCGATAAATACCGTGGCGCGGCCAGAACACGCCAACGTTACAGGCCACCGGCACGCAATCCTGTTTCAACTGATCATAAAGCGCAGCAGTGCCCACCTTATACGCCGCTTTGACTCCCGGAGCCATCCGCGTGCCTTGCGGATAGATAATCAACTGACCCGGATGACTGCGTCCTTTGGCGGCATCGGCAAGCATCTTGGTGATCGCCGCACCCCGCTTGCCGCGGTCCACCGGGATACAGCCGATGCGCAGGGCGAACCACCCCAGCACCGGGGCCCATTTCAGTTCTTTCTTCATGATGAACTTGGGACGTGGCAGGACACTGACCAGCATGATGATATCAAAAAAGGATTGGTGTTTGGCCGCAATCAGGACCTCTTGATCCGGGACTGTACCGCGCACCTCGGATTCAAGACCGATCATCCACGCCGCGCTCCACCGCACATAGCGGCAATAAGAATGGACAGCCAAAAAGGCCCATTTGCGCGACACCATCGCGAAGGGCACAAAGAAGATCCCCAACAGCGGCATTGCCAAATACATCTGCGCATTGAACACAAGCGAGCGCAGCCATTGCAGGGAATAGGCCATCAGGTTTGCTCTTTCAGGGTGCGGAAAGCCGCGATGCGCGTGGCCCAAAAGGCAACAACAGCGGCAAGCAGAGGGATCAGCAGCGGTAGTAACCAATGGCTGCCCTGAAAGCCAAGCCCGGTCAGGAACCCGCCCTCGACGCTGGCACTGGGCAAAAGCGCAATGGCGATCATGCCCAGCAGCGTTCCGACGGCGGCGCCAAGCAGCGCACGGATGGTAAAGCGGCGCACAAAGGCGCGGGCGATATAAACGTCGCGCGCGCCCACCAGTCGCAGCACGCGAATCACCTGCGCATTGGCAGCAAGCGCGGCGTTCGCGGCAAGGGTAATCATCGCGCCCGTGGTCAGCGCAATCAAAACCACGCTGGCAAGACCAAGCGCACGCAGACGACCAGCCGCCCGCACCAGAGGTTTGCGCCAGCGCGTGTGGTCGTCCAGCACCGCTCCGGGGGCCTCTGCTTGCAGGCGCAGACGCAGGCCCTCGCCGTCATAACCGTTGCTGTCCTCGATCACGTCGATCATCTGCGGGATCGGCAAGCTATCGACCGGCAAATCCGGGCCGAACCACGGTTCCAGCAAGGCGCGCTGTTCCGCGTCTTCCAGCACTCGGACCTGCGCGACACCGGGCGTGGTCTGCAACACGCGCACCGCCGCCTGTGTCTGGGCCTCGACCTGCCCGGCAGGGGCCGAGATGCGCACCGTTGCGCTGCGCGCCAGTTCAGACGACCAGCGTTCGGCCAGCCGCCCCGTTGCCAGCGACAAAGCCATCGCAAATACCGCCAAAAACGCCATCGCGCCCGAGGAAAACAACGTGAGACGCGCGGTGAACCCGGTGGGCGGCACGGCGCGATCCGCCTGCGAATCTCCACGCGCGACGGCGAAAAGATCGGACAGCACGCTCATAGATCCGCCCCGGCCAACTGGATCTGGCGGTTGCGAATGCGCAGCACCCGCGCGGCGACCTGCGCCTTGGCAGAGCGGATCAGGTTCAGATCATGGGTGGCGATCAGCACGGTCTTGCCCATCTTGTTCAACTCGACCAGCAGGCTGAGCAAGCGCAGGGACATTTCCCAATCGACGTTTCCGGTGGGTTCATCGGCAATGATGATATCGGGGTCCATGATGACGGCGCGCGCAAGGGCCGCGCGCTGTCGTTCCCCACCGGACAGCTCTGGCGGGCGCGACTCTGTCTGGCCCGACATGCCAACCCAGCCCAGCAGGTCGATCAGGTTGCTGGCCTCGTCGCGCACATCGCGCCCCGAGACCGACAGGGGCAGCGCCACGTTTTCCGCCACCGAAAGATGATCGAGGAACTGGCAATCCTGATGCACGACACCCACGCGTCGCCGCAGACGGGCAATGTCGTCGCGTCCCATGTCCCGCACATTGTCGCCGAATAGGGTGATCCGCCCCGCCGTAGGATGCAGATCCCCGTAACAGAGTTTCAGCAACGTCGTTTTGCCCGCACCGGACGGCCCGGTCAGAAAGTGAAACGACCCGCGCGCCAATGTCAGATTGAGGTGAGACAATAACTCGCCGCCACCATAGCTATAGGAGACATCCGAAAGCTCGATCACCAGCGTACCTTTTTTGCACAAATCTGAGTCCGTTGTGCCTCAGCCAGAGGGGTGTTTCAATTGCAGGGATCGCAAAAGGTTTGAAAACCTCACATTGGCTGTTACAACACCTTGAAAACCAGCATGTGTTGCGTGCATTAGACTGGGCGAGCAGACAGGTGGCAAGATGCGGCTGATATGCCCGAATTGTGGGGCCCAATACGAAGTCGATGACAAGGTCATCCCCAGCACGGGGCGTGACGTACAATGTTCCAATTGTGGTCATACGTGGTTTCAGCAACCCGCCCATATGGACGCCGACCTCGCCGAAGAACTTGCCGATGACATGCCAGCCAAGGCCCCCATCAAAAAACCTGTCGAACAATCCGATGCAGCCCCTGTTGCAGCCCCGCCACCGCCACCGGAAAAGCCAAAGGCACGCAGCCTTGATCCCGACATTGCCAGCGTTCTGCGCGAAGAGGCGACACGAGAGGCCGAGGCCCGGCGCAAAGAGTCTGAAAGTCTGGAGTCCCAGCCAGAGCTTGGCTTTACGGACGAGCCGGATGTGGCGGCGGATCGCTCTGCTGCGGCGCGTGCCCGGATGGCGCGGCTGCGCGGCGGTGAAGAGAACGACGCAGAGGCTGCGGCCGCCCTTGCCGCTGCGGCGGCAACCGGGGCACGGCGCGACCTGCTGCCCGATATAGAGGAAATCAACTCGACCCTGCGCGCCTCGCAGGACCGCGCGCCAGCTGGTGACCCCGCCGCCGGTGTCGAACAGGATGCTGTGCGCGAAAAGAGCTATCGCGGTGGATTTCGTCTGGGCTTTGGCGTGATGGTTTTCGGGATTGCGCTGGCAATTGCTCTATATGCCTTTGCGCCTCAAATCAGCCAGGCCGTGCCCGCGACAGAGCCGTTCCTGATCTCTTATGTGGCTTGGGCCAACACGGTGCGCGAGCAGGTGAATGGCAATGTTGACAGGCTGGTGACATGGGTCAGCGGCTTGATTGGCGGATCCCCCGCGGAATAGGCGTTTTCTGGCAAGCTGGCTGGCCTATTTCACGGCGTTCAGAACAAGGTAGCTGACGTAACCGATGTATGCGCTTAGGAAAAAGGCGCCTTCTGTGCGTGAAATCCTCCAGCCGCTGACGGAAAACCCGCACAATAAAATGGTTGCGGCACCCATAACCCAGATATCGAGGTTGGCGATTTCAACAGGGACATTCAATGGCTTAACCAAAGCCGTGACGCCCAGAATTCCCAGAATGTTAAAGATATTGCTGCCGATGATATTGCCCAAGGCGACCTCGACCTGACCTTTTCGCGCAGCGATTACCGATGTTACAAGCTCTGGCAAGGAGGTGCCGACGGCAACGACAGTCAGGCCAATAATGGCCTCTGACACGCCCAGATCACTGGCAATGGAAATCGCGCCCTGAACCAGAAATCTGGCCCCGAGAATGGTCACGATCAGGCCGACACCCATCATCAAGACAGCCAAACCGATATGTGGTTGCGGAGTGAGTGTTGCGCCCAAAGGATCCAATGCGCCTCTTGCGAGGTAAAGCGTTCCAACCAGATAGGCCACCAGTAAAGCGATCAAGCCAAGCCCTGCCAAACGCCCGATAACCCCAAAGAGGACAATGCCGACCAATAGGACGGTGACAAAAACCAGAACCGCCCCATCTCTTTTGAAGCTTGTGGCAGAGACGGCAATTGGCGTTACCAAAGCTGCAATTCCGAGGATCAGCAGGATATTGGCGATATTGCTGCCGACGACATTGCCAACGGCGATACCGGGCGCGTCATTCAAGGCCGCCTGAATGCTGGTCACCAGTTCTGGCGTAGACGTGCCAAACCCGACCAGCGTCAATCCGATCACCATAGGAGAGATATTGTATTTCTGCGCGATTGCCACAGCCCCTCGCACCAGGTATTCGCCGCCCGCCATCAGACCGATCAGGCCGATGGCGATGTAAAGGATGTCCATTCTTAATCTCCAAAGACCTCTGTCATTTAAGTAAGCGGTGTCTGGAAGGCATTGAGGTTTCAGCTTGACGGCTGGAAGTTCCAGGGAAGCAACTCGTCGATGCGGTA
>CALGTJ010000326.1 GCA_937901435.1 uncultured Rhodobacter sp.
AGAGGCCGACGCCAAGTCCATGGCCTTCGGCCAAGGTCTTGAAATCGTTGCGGACCCTGCGCTTTTGGCCGAGGTTTCTGGCCTCGTCGAATGGCCCGTCACCCTGATGGGCAGCATTGACGACGCCTTTCTTGGCCTGCCGCCCGAGGTCCTGCAAACCTCGATGCGCGAGCACCAGAAATTCTTTTCCGTGCGCAACCCCAAAACCGCGCGGATCGAGAAATTCATCACCGTCGCCAATACCGTCACCGCAGACGAGGGCGCGACCATTCTGGCGGGCAACCAAAAAGTCCTCGCCGCCCGCCTGTCGGATGCGAAATTCTTTTGGGAAAACGACCTGCGCACGGTCGAACGGCAGGGGCTAGAGGCGATGGCCGCCCCCCTCGCCAACGTCACCTTTCATAACAAACTAGGGTCGCAAGCCGAACGCATCACCCGCATCGCGGCCCTCGCGCGCGAAATCGCCCCGCTTGTTGGTGGGGACGCGGATCAGGCAGAGCAAGCCGCCAATATCGCTAAGGCCGATCTGGCCTCGGAAATGGTCTACGAATTCCCCGAACTGCAAGGCACCATGGGCAAATACTACGCGCGCGCGGCAGGCCTGCCCGACGCCGTCGCCAACGCCTGCGAACAACACTACTCGCCCTTGGGGCCGTCCGACGATGTGCCGACCGCGCCCGTCTCGGTCGCTGTCGCGCTGGCCGACAAGATCGACACGCTGACAGGCTTCTGGGCGATTGATGAGAAGCCGACCGGGTCGAAGGACCCCTACGCTCTGAGGCGGGCGGCTTTGGGGGTTATTCGTTTGGTGTTGGATAACGGAATTAATACTCAACTCATCGACATATTTGATGCTTCTATGGAAGTTCTTAGAAAGCCAGAACTTGACGCGCTTCCTTTAAGGATCGCCAGGCAAATCGAGGCTGATTATGACATTGGCCGCGAAGTAGCTTCGGAGATAGAGCAGTTCGTTGAAGCCACCTCGGGCGAAGAAATTCGTCAAATCAATTCGGGTCTTCACGCTGGAATTAAGCCAAGGCATATTCGAGAGTACGCAAAAAAAATCGGTGAAGCATTTGCAAACCAGCGTTCAGGAATTGACTGGAGGGGCGTTTTTGTTCCCGCAAGAGATGACCTCCTCGCCTTCTTCCACGACCGCCTCAAAACCTACCTCCGCGACGAGGGCATCCGCCATGACGTCATCGACGCTTGCCTCGCCATGCCCGGTAACGACGACCTCACCCTCTTGGTCAAACGCGCCAAGGCCCTCAGCGCCTTCCTGAAAACCGACGACGGAGAGCCGCTGCTGCAAGGCTTCAAACGCGCCAACAACATCCTCACCCAAGCCGAGGAAAAGGACGGCGTCGAATACAGCTACGGCGCGGACCTCAAATTCGCAGAGGATGACAGCGAAAAGGCGCTTTTCGCCGCGCTCACAGACGCCAAAACCGCCATCCAACCCGCCATGCAGGCCGAGGATTTCGAAACCGCCATGTCCCATATGGCGAACCTGCGAGCGCCGATTGATGCCTTCTTTGACGCCGTGCAAATCAACGCTGACAGCCAGATCCTGCGCCGCAACCGCCTGAACCTGCTCAGCGATATCCGCACGATCTGCCTCAGCGTCGCGGATCTGACCAAAATCGAAGGGTAACAGGCGTCATCTTGGCAAAAATACTCCCCGCCCGGAGGGCATAAAACAATAAAGCGCCCGCAGGGCTCAATTTGGTTACGCTGACCTTTCACCTTGCGTGACACAATTTGGAGTCTATGATCCCGCATCACCGCGAGGAATGCTGCGTTGCAGAAACATGTCGAGATCGAGCCTTTCACGCTGATCACGCCCACGGCGAAGATCAGCGCCAATGCCCATGGCGGGCGGGCGAAATGCCTGCAACGCCTGATCCGGCTTGACCTGCCGGTGCCGATGACCGTTGCGCTGAACTTTGAAACCGTTTCTGAAATTTCTGCCGGTCGTTTGCCCGATATGGCAGTTATCATCGCGGCCTTCGGACGTCGTCCACTGATTTCTGTGCGTCCGTCCAGCGAAGATCCCGATTGGGGCGGACCCGGTGCGATTTTGAACATCGGCATGAACGACGCGCGCCACGCAGAGATGAGTGAGTCTCACGGGATCGAGGCTGCCACCGCGCTGTATCTGCGGTTTATTCAGTCCTATTCGATTCATGTGGCCCGTCTGGACCCGGACCAGTTCGATCTGTCCCAGACGCCGGAAGTGGCCAATCTGGATGCGGCCCGCGCTGCCTATCTCTCTGAAACCGGGGCAGAATTTCCACAGGATCCGGCGGTGCAACTGGCCGAGGTGCTCCGGTCCATGGCGCGGGCGTGGAACGGAACGACGGCGCGTTTGTTGCGTCAGGCCAAGGGCGCACCTGCCAATGCCGGGCTTGGGCTTGTGGTGCAAAAGATGGCGCTGGGTGTCGGGCGGGATGAAAGCGGGTCTGGCGTAATCCAGTTCGTCGATGGCACCACCGGCCTGCCGCAGATCACCGGGCGCTATCAAAGCCAGTCACAGGGGCGCGCCGCGCTTAGCTCTGGTGGCGAGGCGATCTATTTGACGCACGATGAACGGGGTCCATCGCTGGAGGACCATCACAGCGATATTTTCGCGCAGCTTGTCGAGTATGGGGCGACCTGCCGACGCGCGTTGCGCGAAGAGATGCAGGTCGAATTTACGATTGAGAACAGCGTTCTACATGTTCTTGATGCGGTGCGCGTGCAACGCAACAGCCGCGCGGCAGTCGAGATTGCCGTGAAGCTTGCCAATGATGAAATTATCCCGCGGCAAGAGGCCGTGTTGCGGATTGCGCCGCGCGCGCTGACCGAACTTTTGCACCCGCAGATCGACCACAAAGGCCCGCGTGACGTGATCGCGCGCGGCATCGCGGCCAGTCCGGGTGCGGGCACGGGACGGATCGTGTTCAACTCTGCCGCCGCACAGGCAAGTGCGGCACGGGGCGAGGCCTGTATTCTGGTGCGCCGCGAGACAACGCCAGAGGATATTCGCGGGATGCATGCGGCCAATGGTGTCCTCACCGAACGCGGTGGGCAGACCAGCCACGCGGCAGTGATCGCGCGCGGCATTGGCCTTCCTTGTGTCGTCGGAACCACCGGGATTTCCGTGCGGCATAATACCAAACAGTTGATCACTGACAGTGGGCGCCAGTTCACCGAAGGTGATATCATCACGCTGGACGGGGCGACGGGTAAGGTATTGGCGGGTGAAGTGGCGATGCTGGAACCCGCTTTGGGCGAGGCGTTCCAGAGCCTTTTGCAATGGGCCGATGCAGTGCGCGACATCGGCGTGCGCGCCAATGCTGACACCCCGGCCGAGGCGCGTATGGCTAGCACCTTTGCCGCCGAGGGGATCGGGCTGTGTCGCACAGAGCATATGTTCTACCACGACAACCGCCTGACGGTCATGCGAGAGATGATTTTCGCAGATAGTCCCGAAGACCGTGCAGAAGCGCTGGAGCAGTTGTTGCCAATGCAGCGCGCTGATTTTGTTGAGCTTTTCGAGATTATGTCAGGCAAGCCCGTCACCATCCGCCTGTTTGACCCACCCTTGCATGAATTCCTGCCCAATGACCGTGAAGACATGCGCAGTCTTGCGGCCTCTCTGGATCTGCCGATTGCGGATGTGACGCGGCGGGTCGAGGAATTGTCAGAATTCAACCCGATGCTGGGGATGCGCGGTGTGCGTCTGGGTATCACCGTGCCCGAGATCTACGACATGCAGGCGCGTGCGATCTTTGAGGCGACAATCGAGGCCAGCAAGCGCGGCGATCCGGTGGTGCCAGAGATCATGATCCCGCTGGTCAGCGCCAAGCGTGAAGTTGAAATTGTCAAAAAACGTATCGATTCGGTGGCGGCGGCGGTGCGGGTTGAATACGGCACAGAGTTCACCTATCGCCTTGGCGTAATGATGGAAACGCCGCGCGCCTGCTTGCGGGCCGACGAAATCGCGCAGCATTGTTCCTTTCTCAGTTTCGGGACCAACGACCTGA
>CALGTJ010000327.1 GCA_937901435.1 uncultured Rhodobacter sp.
GGCCAGCAGCGCCGCGACCGTCTGCGCAGGGGTCGCATCCACCAAATCAAGGCTAAGCGCGGCAATCCTGCGGTTTGGCAGGGTGCGACGCGGCTGTGACTTCGTCCTAGCGGTGGCGTTTGTTTTGGGGTCATCGGGATTGGCTGCGGCGGGTGTTGCGAACGTGCCATTTGCAAAGTCAGCATCGACAAACGCGGCATGGGTAAAATCGGCGGGGCGGCAGGTCTGGGTCATTGGTCAGGTCCATCAGGTTCAGGAAGTTGCCCTAAACGTGACGAGACTGACCCCGGCCTTCAACTGAGCGGACGGACAGGCGGGCGGAACATTGGTTAATATTCCGTGACTTGTGGCCTGCTGCCCTATCCGAACGGGTGGAAGGTTAACCAAATACTCTGACCGGTGTTGTGCACAGAGGCTGGATTTTGTCGTGGAACAGCCTTAATCGCGAGTTACGCTTAACAAGTGCCAAGGTGGCGAAGGAGACCGTGATGCGGGTATTGATTGCCGACGACCATGATTTGCTAAGGGATACGCTGGTGATGTTTCTCGAAGCTCAGGGCGGGATCGAGACCAGCATCGCCGCCAATCTGGGCGACGCCTGCAAACTGATCGAGACGCAGGACCGCTATGATCTTGTCCTGCTCGACCTCAATATGCCGGGGATGAACGGGCTTGAGGGGCTGAAACACGCGATGACGCTGAAGGGCGGGCAGCGGGTTGCCTTGCTGTCGGGTCAGGCGACGCGCGAGATTGCCGAACAGGCGTTAGAGGCGGGCGCGGCCGGGTTCGTGCCCAAGACCCTGCCCGCCAAATCCATGGTGAACGCCGTGAAATTCATGGCGATGGGCGAACAATATGCGCCCATCGATTTCATGACCTCAACCGAAGAGACCCCGGTTCACCCGCTGGCGCAAAAACTGACACCACGCGAATTGCAGGTGCTCAAGGGGCTGACCGAGGGAAAATCAAACAAGCAGATCGCGCGTGACCTCGACATCACAGAGCCGACCATCAAGCTGCATATGAAGACGCTCTATCGCAAGCTGGACGCGGCCAACCGCACACAAGCGGCCATGATTGCGCGCGAGGCCGGATTGTTCTGACCTACCCCAACGGATAGGCCGCGTGCCGATTGCCCTGTGCTCTCATCCTAGCGCGCAGAGGCGGGCCGTCTTCATTCGGGATACCACATCGGGCAAAGGAGACGCCCGATGACAGCCCAGGATATCACCCCAGAGTTTGCAAAACCCGCTCGCCAGCCCGCTCGAAAATCCCGCCGCCTGTCCGGCAAACGGATCTTGTTGGGCGGGCGCATTGGCGATCTGGGCCGTTTTCCGCGCTATCTGGCCTTTGCGCTGCTGGGCGGAACGCTGATCTGGGCCCCGATCACCGGCTATCTGCGCACAGCGCCCCTGACCTTCAAATCCTCGACTTCGCTGATCCTGCCCGGTTCTGGGGCCTCGGCCTCCATGAACCTGAACGGCATCGGGCAGGCTTCGTCCTTTGCGAATTCGGCCTTTTCCAGCAATTCGGTCAGCCCGACCGAGACCTACAAGCGTCTGATCGGGGCAGACCGAATTCTGGCGGCGGCGGCCACATCAATGGGTCTGACCCGTCAGGATTTTGGCAAACCAAGGATCAACCTTGTGGACCAGACCAGTCTGATCCACCTCGAACTGACCGGCACCAGCCCACAAGACGCTCAGGCCCGCGGCAACGCGCTGTTATCGGCGTTTTTTGCAGAACTAGACGCCCTGCGCGCGGATGAACAGAATACCCGCGAAGACAGCGGCCTTGCCGCCATCGCGGATTATCGCAACTCGGTCGCAGCCACCCGCGCCGATATCGCCCGCTTGCAGGGCGAAACCGGACTGATTTCCAACGATCACTATGATGCGGTGATCGAAACCACGCGGCTGTTGCAAAGCCGGGTGCAGGATTTATCCGCCACCTTAAGTGGAAAGACACAGGCGGTAACGGCGCTTGAAACCGCTTTAGGCATCCCGGCCGATGCGGCGGCAGCGACGCTAAAGCTATATACTGACGCAGAATTTGTCGCCCTGACCGTAGAAGTCGGTCGCCATGCCGCCAGCCTTGCCGAGGCGCGCGCACTGTTTGGCGAAGGCCACCCCAAGGTGCAGGACGCCCGCGCAGCCCATGGCGCGGCGCGCGCGGCGGCCCTGTCGCAGGCAGCACAGGTCACTGGTCTGGGGACCACGCAACTGCAAGGCCTGGACCTTGCACCAGCGGGCGCCCGCGCTGAATTGCTGGCACAACTCGTGCGGATGCAGGCAGAGCGCGCGGGCGCGGCCCAACAATACGCCACGCTGTCCGCCCGCTTACAAGAGGATCTGGCCAAACAGACCGCGCTGGCCCCCGCAGCCGCCCGCCTGCAAGATCTGCAACGGGATTTTTCTGTCGCAGAGGCCGTCTTTGCCACCGCCATCGCCAAGACCCAATCCACCAAATCCGACGTCTACGCCTCGTATCCTTTGGTGCAGGTCCTCGAAAACCCCTCTCTGGCCGACCGCCCCTCTTCGCCCAATCGCAAGCTGGCCATCGCTGCGGGCGGGGCCGCGACCCTGATGATGCTATTCGGTCTGATGCTGGGCTGGATCCGCTCTGCCCTGATCGGACGCCTGTTGCACCGCCCCGAGGCATCGGCGTGACACCGGACAACCCCGCCGAGCGCCTTGTCTACAAGACGCTGGTCTATACATGGCCGCTCTATGCGATTGGCGCGCTCTATGTGGTGGGCCCGGTGCTGGCATGGGTGCTGGGCGGGCTGGCGGCGCTGTCGCTGTACCTTGGGCCCGCGATCCGGTCTGACCTGCGCGCGACGGGGCCAGTGCCGCCACTGGTCTGGGCGTGGTTCATCGGCATGGCTGTGATGCTGGTCGCCCTCTGGGTCGGGCATCTGGACTGGGGACTGGGCCTGAAACAGACCATCAAATCCTCGATCGGCTGGGCAAAGGGCTGGGCCTTGCTGGCGCTGTTCCCCCTGATCGGGGCGGTGCTGCCGATCCGCCGGTCCGTGTTGATCCGGGGGCAATGCGTGGTGGGTGCATGGACGCTTGCGCTGGCCCCCCTGATTCTGGCCGCCCCCTATATCGGCCTGCCCGAACGCCTCTTTACCTCACCGCTCAAGGCCATCGGCGGACCGGGGCCGGAATATTTCAGCGTCTATCTGTTCACCTTCGACCCGGCAAGCTGGACACCACGCTGGCAGTTTTACGCGCCGTGGTCGCCCTTTGCTGCCCTGCTGGGCGTCGTGATGGTCCTTTTCGCGCTGGAAGAACCGGACCGCAAATGGCGGGCCGCCGGGATCGGCGCGGGCATCCTGATGATCCTTGCCTCGAAATCGCGTAGCTGAACTGGAAGCAATCGTCAGTGGCGTCGTTATGGATCAGGAGGAATTCGAGGTATGAAAAAGCCGGATCTGCCCTATCTGGAATTTAAGACAGTGAAGGGCCGAGACTACATCTATTTTCGTCTCGACCGAGGCAGCAAGGTCACCCGGCACCGCCTGCCGAGCAATCCAGACAGCGAAGAGTTTATGACAGCGTATTGGGCTATCAGAGGTGGTCCTAGTTCTTCGACCACTTTGCGGCCCTGTTAAGGTGGATCAG
>CALGTJ010000328.1 GCA_937901435.1 uncultured Rhodobacter sp.
CATTAGTGGAACTTTACGACCTTGTGGTCCGCTTTCTCTTGACGCCCATGTCATTACATCGGAGAACCATGGAGCGACGACCGTGAGATGGTGCGAATGCACCCTTGCAGGTTTTCTATGGGAGGATTGAGGCAATGAAACTCAGCATTGAACGCGGCATTCTGCTGAAGGCTTTGGCACAGGCGCAATCGGTTGTTGAACGGCGCAACACCATTCCTATTTTGGCAAATGTGTTGATTGAGGCCGAAGACGGCTCGGTACAGCTCCGCGCCACAGATCTTGATATTGAAGTCGTTGACAAGGCTGTGGCTATGGTCATGCGCTCAGGGGCTTCGACAGTTTCGGCGGTAATGCTGCACGAGATTGTGCGCAAACTGCCTGATGGCGCCTTGGTGACCTTGGAAGACGAAGGCGTCACTGGTCGCCTCACGGTCGCAGCCGGCCGTTCAAACTTTTCTTTGGCAACTTTGCCGAAAGAAGATTTTCCAATCATGGCCTCGTCGGATTATGCAGCAAATTTTTCGATCAAAGCGTCTGTTTTACGGCGGTTGTTTGACAAATCAAAGTTTGCCATTTCAACGGAAGAGACCCGGTATTACCTCAATGGGGTCTATATGCATATCGCGGCTGTAGACGGCGGCAACGCGCTGCGTTGTGTCGCGACCGATGGCCACAGATTGGCCCGGATCGATGCTGATGTGCCTGCGGGTGCCGGCGAGATGCCCGGCGTTATCGTGCCGCGCAAAACAGTGGGTGAACTGCGTAAATTGCTCGAAGATGACGATATGTCGATCGCGGTGTCTGTCAGCGAGACCAAGGTGCGCTTTGCGACCCCAGATATTACGCTGACCTCGAAAGTCATCGATGGCACATTTCCGGATTATACCCGCGTTATTCCACAAAATAATACCCGCAAGCTTGAAGTTGACGCCGCAGAGTTTGCCAAGGCAGTTGATCGGGTTGCAACCGTTTCATCCGAACGGTCGCGGGCGGTGAAACTGTCTCTGGCTGAAGACCGTCTGATATTGTCGGTCAATTCGCCTGAAAGCGGTGCTGCTGAAGAAGAGTTGGCCGTTGCTTATGGTGATGAGGATTTACAGATCGGCTTTAACGCCAAATATCTACTTGAGATTGCCAGTCAGGTGGATCGTGAAAATGCGGTTTTCATGTTCAATTCTTCCGGCGACCCCACTTTGATGCGTGAGGGCAATGACACCTCTGCGCTCTATGTAGTTATGCCGATGCGGGTGTGAGGCGCACCCGCAGAACGTTGCGCTGATGCCAGGGTTGGCCCTTACCGAACTGACGCTGTCGCATTTCCGCTCGCATAAGCAAGGTCGGATCACATGTGATCATCGGCCTATTGCGCTTTTTGGCAACAACGGTGCGGGTAAAACTAATATTCTTGAGGCAGTTTCACTGATGTCACCGGGCCGCGGGTTGCGGCGTGCCAGTGCCGGAGACATGAGCCGGCGTCCCGAAGGCTTGGGCTGGAAAATTACTGGCTTGCTGCAAAGTCTTCAAAAAAATTATGAGATCGAGATCTGGTCAGAGGCGGGGGCGGCGCGTCAGGTGCGGATCGATGGTAAGGCAGTGTCGCAGACCGCATTGGGGCGGATTGCCAGGGTGCTGTGGTTGGTGCCGTCGATGGACAGGTTATGGATCGAAGGTGCCGAGGGCAGGCGGCGGTTTCTCGATCGAATGACGTTGAGTTTTCTGCCTGATCATGCCGAACTTTCACTGGGCTATGAAAAAGCGATGCGCGAACGTAACAGGTTGTTAAAAGATCAGGTGCAAGATGCCCATTGGTACCGAGCTTTGGAAATTCAGATGGGTGACCTTGGTACACGGCTTCATGCCAACCGGTTGGCCGCAGTTGCCCAGTTGTGCGCAGCCCAAGGCGGCGCTCAGACCGGTTTTCCTACAGCCGCGCTTGAATTGCAAAATGATGATCTCGCCGTCTTAGGGATGGCAGAAGATCTGACGCAGGCGCTGGGCGATCACCGGGCGCGTGATATGGCGGCTGGTCGCAGTTTGATCGGGCCGCACAGGTCGGATTTATCGGCGCTTTACACGTCTAAGGGCGTTTTGGCCAAAGAGTGCTCAACCGGTGAACAAAAGGCGCTTTTGGTGTCGCTTATTCTGGCCAATGCGCGCGCTTTGAAAGACGGTTTTGGGGCGCCGCCAATGTTGTTGCTGGATGAGATCGCGGCGCATCTTGACGCCCATCGCCGCGCGGCTCTTTATGATGAGATTTGCGCTCTGGGGGCGCAGGCGTGGATGACCGGTACGGGCGCCGAGCTGTTCGCCGATCTGGGCACGCGGGCAATGCATCTTGAGGTGACGGACACGGCGGGATTATCTGCTGTGGTTGCGACCGCAAACGGACCCGATTAGCGGTTTATGTAACCAAGGAAGCCGTTTGTTTACAGGTCCAAAAGATTGGTTCAGTCGACTGCCAAAATCTCGAACGCATCTGTTAAAATGGATCGTTTATTTTGGACATATTTTCTGACTGATTCGCGTGACAATCTCTGCGCAAGTGGATATAAATTCATCAAATTATGAAAGTGTGAGAAAATGTCTGAAAGCCACCAAGCTATTGAGCAATACGGTGCAGAATCTATCAAAGTTCTCAAAGGCTTAGATGCTGTCC
>CALGTJ010000329.1 GCA_937901435.1 uncultured Rhodobacter sp.
ATGCGGCGCTCCTTTTGTTACGTCCAGAGCGCCGCAGTCGTTTGCGCTAGGCTCCCTTGTTGCGCCAGCTGTCCGCATAGTTGGTGCGGGCCTGCGCGGCATAAGGCGTTTGCGACACCCGAACGCGGATCTCTGTCTGGCGGTGCGGCTCTGTCGAGGTCTTGGCGGTCGTTTCCGGCTCGCCCCAGATCATCGTCAGAACATCACCCTATTGCACGTCGTGATCGACAATGCCCAAGGACAGCATAGAGCGTTCGTTATAGGAAAATCCATTGAACATGCTCATGCCGACCATTTTTCCGTCGCGCAGCACCATATCGGCACTGGACGCGGCGTAATTGGACAGGGGGAAGTCGATCCATTTATACGGTGTGCCCGCCTCAAAGCTGGAGGCGATGACCTTTAGCACATCCTCGCGATTCCATTCGAACGTGACCTTTTTGCGGTGGTTTTCGGGTTTCATCCGGGTGAGGGCGTCCTTGCCGATAAAGTCGCCCTTTTTCCAGCCGATATAGAAATTATATCCAAGTTCGAACGGGTTAACATAATAATCCTCGATGTTCTCGGACACATAAGACCCCCCGATCGCGCCCGCGGCCTCATAGCTGTCCGCCGCTAGCCAATCACGGTAATCTGCTAATATGCCAGTTCCCGTATAGATGCCGGGCAGGGACGACGGGATCCAGCCGGATTCCAGCGTGTTGGTCGCATAGGCGCGGCTGCCGCATTGCACCATGTTGACGCCCGCGTCCTTGGCTGCCTGCAAAATGGTCGAGTGGATATAGTGTTTGTCCGCGTAGGGCCCCCAGATTTCCAGCCCCGGCGCGCCGGACATGCCGTGCCGCAGGGCCTGCACCTTTTTGGACCCCACATTGATCGTGTCCACGTGGAAGAACTTGATCTCTTGCACCGGACCACCGTTCATTTTCTCAAAGATCTTATCAGCCTCGGGGCCTTGGATCTGAAAGCGGTAATGGGTGCGCAGGACGCGCTCGCCCTCAGGGCGCGAGGTCGAGCGCGGGTCGTGTTTGATCCGCACATTCCACTTGCCATAGGCGGCGCAGAACATCAGCCAGTTCGAGGTCGGCGCGCGCCCCACCAGCACGAATTTATCCTCGCGCTCGCGAAAGATGATGTGATCGCCGATGACATGACCTGCGGGGGTCACGGGCACGAAATGCTTGGCCCGGTTGGTGTCAAAATTCGCGAAACTGTTGATGCCGTGATAGGATAGAAACTCTGCCGCCTGCGGCCCTTCGACGGTCACTTCGTCCATGTGATGCGACTGATCGAACAGCACAGCCGTTTCGCGCCATGCCACTTGCTCGTTGCGCCAGTTCTGGAATTCGGGTGTGACAACTGGGTATACATACATCCCGATTTTCGAATTGCGCAGCAGATGAACGGCGTTGCCAGCCTCGGCAAGCACGGATGACAGGCTAGAGTGTGACATAGATTTCTTCTCCCAAAGGCGTTTCATGTATACATGGATCATGAATTGTCAAATTTGACAAGGGCCGCGGGTCGCGTCTTATCCGGCGATAAGGGCGAGGCCAGCAAGATCGGTGATCTTGCCGCTTTCAGAGCGAAACAAATGTTCGATGTTGCGCCGGGCGGCTTGGGCATGTTCGCGCGCTATCGCCTCGGCGCGGCTGCCTTCGCGGCGCGAAATGGCATCGACCAATGCGTGATGCTGGTCCTGCGAGGGGCGCAACGAGCGGTGAAACTCTTCGATGCGCGCGTGGTTGGGCAAAAAGGCAGACGGCGCGGCAAAGGGCAGGCGGGTCACGC
>CALGTJ010000330.1 GCA_937901435.1 uncultured Rhodobacter sp.
GCAAACGCAAGGCCGCCTGAGCCGCCGGATGGGTCTTTGTCGCGCCCCCCACCAACCCCAGCGCCATCGGCAATTCAATCGACCCGCACAGCGCGCCCTCGCGGTCAATCTCCCAGCGGGTCAGCGAGGTATAGCGCCCGTCACGCGCCGCATAGGCATGGGCCCCGGCCTCGATCGCGCGCCAGTCGTTGCCCGTGGCCACCACCACCGGGTCAATGCCGTTCATGATGCCCTTGTTATGGGTCGCGGCGCGGTAGGGGTCGATCAGCGCCAGCGCGCAAGCCTCGACAATGCCTTGCGCCACATCCGCGCCGTCCAGCGTGTCGGTCGTCAACGCCTCGGGCGTTACCCGTACAGCCGCACGCACCAGACGCTTGTCCGCCAGATTGGACAGGATGCGCAGCCGCACCTGCCCGCCCGCGATCCGTTCCACATCGGGGGCCAGCATTTCGGCCATGGTGTTGACCGTATTGGCCCCCATCGCGTCACGCACATCGACCAGCAGATGCACCACCACCATCGCCCCCACGGGCGAGGTTTCAAACACCTGCACCTCGATATCCTTGCACCCACCGCCCAGCGAGATCAGCACGGTGTCCTTGGAATTGGCCTTTGATATCAGCGCATCACGCTCTGCCAGAATCCGCTGCCGCGCGGCATATGGATCGGTGATGCCCAGCACCTGTATCTGCGCACGCATGATCGGCAGGGTGGATGAGGCGCTAAATCCGCCGCAGCCGCGCGCGATCTTGGCCATATAGGACGCCGCCGCGACCACCGAGGGTTCCTCGACCGCCATGGGGATCAGGTAATCCTTGCCATTCACCGTGAAATTCGTCGCCACCCCCAGCGGGATCTCGAATTTGCCGATGACATTCTCGATCATCCCGTCGGCCAGTTGCAGCGGCAGGATATCGGCCCCCGACAGCACCGCGCTGTCGCTCTGATCCAGACCCGCTGCCTGCACGATTGCGGCGCGCCGGGCGTTGGGGTCAAGTGCGCGCAGGCCCTTGAGGACAGAGGATGTTTTTGGTGTCTCAGACATGGGTGCGCCTCGCGATTTTGTTGCCAGAGGTCACCATTCTATCACGCCGCGCGCAAGGGCAATTCCGGGGCAGGCGGCGTTTTCGCCCTATCGTTTCAGGGCGCATCACGCTATGGGTCGTGCGGCAGCCCCCCACAATTTAAAGCGAAACGGACAGATCATATGCGGATCGATATCGACGTTGCGATGCAGTACCAACTGAGCGAAAGCCCGATGGTGATGCTGAACATCGAGGCGGCGATGATCGACGGCCAGCAGATCGTCGCGCAGGAACTGAACGTCCAGAACGCCACTTTGACATGGATCGAAGGTGAGGGTGGCCTTGGACAGCGGATCTGGGCGCGGGTGTCCAGCGATCAGTTGCGGCTAAGCTATAAGGTGTCGGTCGATGTGTCGCGCGCGCCCGTCGTCCTTGAGGATCTGACAGCGGTGCCCGCACATGCCTTGCCCGGCGCGGTGCTAAGCTATCTGCGCCCCTCGCGGTTTTGCCAGTCGGATCTGTTCACCTTCTTTGTAGGTCAGCAGTTTTCCGGGATCGAGGGCGGGGCCAAGGTTCTGGCGATCCGCGACTGGGTGCTGGCAGAGCTGTGGTATGTGCCAGGTAGCTCCAACCCGGAAACCACCGCCACCGACACCTTTGCCTCGCGTCAGGGCGTGTGCC
>CALGTJ010000331.1 GCA_937901435.1 uncultured Rhodobacter sp.
ATAGCCCCTACCTGCTTTGACGGTTTTCTTAGCTGTCCGAACCGCTCAGCACGGCTTCCATGTCAGCTGAAATCGCGTCGATCAACGCGGTCGTGTCAGCGGCACCCAAGGGGGTGATGCCCACATGACGCCCTTGCACCAATTCCTGGAAACCGTCGGTATTTGCAGAATTCAGCAAGGCCGCTTCAAGCTTTGCCTTGACGTCATCAGGCAACCCATCAGGCGCGGCAATGATTGAATCGTAGCTCACCGCAGGATATCCCATACTGGCCATAGTCGGCGCATCAGGTGTGGCATTCAACGGCTCGGCTCCGGAGGCCGCAAGCACGATCATTTCGCCAGATTCCACGTATTTCACGTGTGGTCCGCCACTCATTCCAAAATCGACGTGACCACCTAGAATGGACTGCATCATATTCGCGCCACCCTTGATCGGCAGCGGAATGAAGACCACGCCGGTCGCCTTTGCGACGGCCTCGATCTGTGTGCGGTCCGCCGGGCCAAGTGAGCCAAACTTGATCGGGGTGCCTGTTGATTTGGCGTGCTCAATCATCGAGGCGAAATCGGTCCAGGGCTTGTCGGCCAGCGAAACGAATGCGCCCTCAAAACGCGCCATCGTCAGAAGATAATCAAAATCTTCTTTTCCATAAGCGACGTCGCCTGTCAGCGGATTAAAGGCAAATGTTGTGCTGGACGCGACGATCAAGGTGTAGCCATCTGCCCCCTTCTCTTTCACGGCAGTTGCCGCGACTCCACCACCGGCTCCGCCCATATATGTGTGCACAATTGTCTGGCCGAGCGCCTCGGTCAGTGGTTCCGAGATCTTTCGCGCCATGGCGTCAGAAAACCCACCGGGTTTGAAACCGATGATCATTTCGATTGGCTTGCTGGGGTACTCCTCGGCAGCGGCAAACGGCGCGCTGACAGCAACTGACAACCCCGCAACCAAGGCGGTGCATAGTATTCTGCGAATGGTTTTCATGTGATCCTCCCATAGAAATTGAGCCATTCGGGCAACGTATTCTTCTGCCAGTCTACGCCACCCAATGGCGAAGGCTAATTCTTTCCCGGCATGTGTATGATACTGAATTGCTATCACAGACAGGCACCCAAACGACAAAAGGCGCAATAAAGACCCATTGAGTTTGCATAAGAATTCAGACACTATTCGGAAAACCGGTTACTTACGTCCTTAGCTAATCACAAAACAGCATGGTAGAATAGTGAAGTTCATACAGATTAAATACTTTTGCGGTGTTGTGGAAAACGGCGGCTTTATCGCCGCTGCGCGTGAGCTGAACGTTGCTCAACCTGCGCTCAGCAGACAGATTTCAGAACTGGAATGTGAAGTCGATCGTCAGCTCTTGGTGCGTGGCCCCAGCGGAACAAAGGTGACGGCCGCGGGTCGGAAATTTTATGTGCATGGCAAAAAGATACTTGAGCAGATCAATAGAGCCAAAGCGGACTTGCGGATCAACGAAACCTATCTTGAGGGTGAGGTTGATATTGCACTTCCGGTTGGGATGGCATCCCAACTGGCCGCCAAAATCGTTCAAAGCGTAAATACGCAACACCCAGGTATCGCCGTACGGATAGAAGACGCGCTTGGCTATGAAACCGGACAGGCGATAGATGCGGGCAAGGTTGACTTTGGACTTCTGGCAAATGTCGGCAATTTGCAGAATACTATCTTTGACCCGGTGCTGGAGGAATTCTTGTTCCTGTTCAGTAAACGCGGCGACGCAGAGCCGGATACCTCGGATATTGATCTGGCCGACTTGCAAGGCATCGCGCTGGTGATGCCAAACCGCAAGGTGCATGTGCGTCGAAATCTGGAAAACACAATGATCAAGATTGGCGGGCGTCTTAGCGTTTTCTATGAACAGCAATCGCTTCTGACAATCCGCAGCATGGTCAAGGCCGGCATTGGATCCACGGTGATGAACTGGCCTTCTATGGCTGACCTTTGGTACTCTGGTGATCTGGATGCACGTCGCATAACAAACCCCGGACTGTCGCGAACAGTCTGTCTGGCCATTCCTAGCACGCGCCCTTTGTCGACCGTGGCCGCGGCTGCCTATGATATCGTCCGTCAGACCATTGCTCGAGAGGTCGAGGCCGGAGATTGGCGCGACGCTCGGATACTGAGCGAGACAGAAGAGCTGTCGCCGCCCACCGGGTAATCGCAAATTCACATGACAAATATCGCCAATCGGAATTGGCCTGATGGAACATCATAGCGTATTTATGGGCGCGTTCCTTTGACGTGAATTTGGTATGGCATGACACATTTGAATTTCCCTCAATCTCCCTTGTTTGACGACGAATTGTCGATGTTGGAGGACGCGTGCAAGCAGTTTTACGAGCGTGAGTGCGCCCCGCATTATGAAGAGTGGGAAAAGCAAGGATCGTTCAGCCGCGACCTTTGGTTGAAAGCGGGTGAGATGGGCCTGCTTGGGGCTGAGGTGCCGGAAGAATACGGCG
>CALGTJ010000332.1 GCA_937901435.1 uncultured Rhodobacter sp.
GGCAATCGGGGTTGATCTGCTTCAGGTCGTAGATCAGCTGGGCGAGGTCTTCGATCGAGTAGATGTCATGGTGCGGCGGCGGCGAGATCAGCGTCACGCCGGGGGTGGCATGGCTTGTGTTGCTCGTTGCCCCGTTGGCCGGAGTCTTCGCGGCAGGCGCAGGGGGCTTGTGCGTGGGCTGGCTGCTGGCGGGCAACCTGCACATGCGCCTTGGCCAGTCGGGCAAGACCGCGCCGCAGATCGAACCCGCGCCCCATCCGGTTTTAGGATCCGCCAACCCGGAACCCGCGCGATAGGTGATTGCGCATCAAAAACACCAGCACCGCGCCGGGGATCATAGAGGCCAGCGTCACCGCCATCACCAGCCCTATGTCCGTGCGAAAGCCGAACAATGCGTTAAGTGCCATGCTGATCGGTTTGCCGTTTGTGGTGGTCAGGATGCGGGCAAAGACCACCTCGACCCATGAAAACATAAAGCAGAAAAACGCCGTGACCGCGATGCCCGGCGCGATCTGGGGCAGCAGGATCTTCCAGATAAAGCGCGGGCGGGTATAGCCGTCCAGAAAGGCGGTCTCGTCCATTTCCTTGGGGATGGCAGAGATAAAGCCCTGCAAGATCCAGATCGAGATCGGCAGGTTGAACAGGCAGTGGGCCAGCGCGATGCCAAAGACCGAATTGACGATGCCAAGGGCGGAAAACAGTTGAAAAATCGGCAGGGTCAGCACCACGGGCGGCGTGATGCGAAAGGCGATGAAGGCAAGGAACAGATGCTTGTCGCCGACAAAGGACATGCGCGAAAACGCATAGGCGGCGGGCAGGGCGACGGGCAGGGTGATGCAGATATTGATCAGCACATAGGCGATGGAATTGGCAAAGGCCGCGCGCAGAGCTGGATCTGTGACCAGCGTCGTGTAGTTGCGCCATGTGCTGCTGCCCACCTCTAGCCCCGGCTGGGGCAGGGTGGCGGTAAAGCTGAGCAGGGTCATCTGGATCAGCGGCAACACGGTAAACCCGGCAAACAGCACCAGCGCGAGCGTCTTGATGATCCCCGGCAACCTCATCCGCTGGCCCCGCCTTGCGCCTTGTCCAGCTTGCCCTGCGCCTTGGAAAAAACCCACGCCACACTTAGCACAATCAAGAAATACAGTACCGAGCGCGCCGCAGAGGGGCCATAATTGAACGCTTTGATCTCTTCGCCCAGATCGACCGCAAGGAACAGGCTCGCCCCATCCGGCCCACCTGCGTTGATCGGAAAGGCCTCTGTGTAAATCATGAAGCTGTCCATGAACCGCAGCAGCACCGCCATCAGCAGCACGTTTTGCAATCGTGGAAACTGGATATGACGGAACACCTGCCACGGGCCTGCGGCGTCAATGGCGGCGGCCTGATAATAGGGCGCAGGGATCGTGGCCACTGCAGAGTAGCACAGCAGCACCACAAGGCTGGTCCAGTGCCATGTGTCCATTGCAAGGATCACGATCCATGTGAGCAGCGCCGAATCTTTCCACGCGGCAGGCCAGCCCAGCACGCCCATGGCGCGACCCAAAAGGCCGGTCTCGTCGTTCAGCAGGCTAAGCCACAGGGAGGGGATCATGTTCCACGGCACCAAAAGCGGCAGCGAAAACAGCGCCAGCGTCAGGCCAACCCAGATCCGGCTGCGTGGGATGCACAGCGCAATGGCGATGCCCAGCGGGATCTGAATGCACAGCACCAGCATGGAAAACAGCGTGCTGCGCGCGAAACTTGACCAGAACCGCTCTGCGCGGATGATCTCGGCGTACCATTCCAGCCTGACCCAGAACCGCTGATCCAATATGAAGATTTCGAAGAAGGAATAGTTGATCACCGTGATCAGGGGGATCAGCCCGATCACCCCCAACAGCCCCACCGCAGGCAGCACGAACAGCCAGCCTGTCGCGTCGCGTGGTTTCATCTTGAGCGTCTTCCGGGGCGGGGGAATTGCACGCTAAACGGCCACGACATCGGTGTTCCACTGGACGCAATTGGCGGCCAGATCTGATGGAATCTTGCGATCCGTGAACAAGACATTCACATCGCCAAGCGAGCAGATCGTCAGGGGGGCCTTGCGCTGAAATTTGATATGATCGGCCACGACCATCACTTTGTGAGAGCGTTGGATCGCACTGCGGCTGACCAGAATCTCCTGCCCGTCAAAGTCCAGAAGATCGCCGTCATGGTCGATGGCCGAACAGCCCAGCACCGAGACATCGAACTTGAACTGCTGTACCATCTCTGCCGTCAGCCCACCGACCAGCCCGCCATCGGCGCGGCGCAGCACCCCGCCTGTCAGGATGATTTCGCAGCTATGATTGGCCGTCAGGATATTGGCGATGTTGAGGTTATTGGTCACCACCAGCAGGTTCTCATGATCCAGCAACTCGCGCGCGACGGCCTCTGTGCTGGTGCCGATGTTCATGAACACAGACGCGCCGTCAGGAATGGCGCTGGCGCAGGCCAGGGCGATGGATTTCTTGCCGGTTTCGTTCAGGCGGCGGCGTTCGTCATAGACGATATTGACCACGCCAGAGGGCACCACGGCACCGCCGTGGACCCGCTCCAACTGACCGTTTTCGGCCAGTTCCGACAGATCGCGGCGGATCGTCTGGACCGTCACATCATATAACTCGGCCAGCCCGTCAACGGTGACCTTGCCCTCTTTGCGTGCGAGGTCGAGGATCTCGCGCTGTCTGAAATTCGAGACCATGGTTCTCTCCACGCCGCAGCCGGCGGCGACATATCCAACCGAATACCTACCAATCAACATCCCGAATAGCACGTCAAGAGTGCGCCTTGCGTGATTCGCGCCTTGAGTGGCTTTTGCGGTGATTTTCGAACGTGAATTCACAGCGTTTTCAACAACCTGAAGAAAAGCGAAAATAAGCGAACATTCGACCTTGTTTTATTTTCGCTGTTGGGGCTTAGTGTCACCACGTCACTGGCAGGGAGGCCACGACGTATGAACGGGGAGGGGAGGCCACGTTGAGCCAGCGCGAAAACCACGACATTCTGGACCTTTTCGTCATCGGTGGCGGCATCAATGGCTGTGGCATTGCGCGCGACGCGGTGGGCCGTGGTCTGAGCGTTGAACTGGCCGAAATGAATGACCTCGCCTCTGCGACCTCCTCGGCCTCGACAAAGCTGTTTCACGGCGGTCTGCGCTATCTGGAATACTGGGAGATCCGCCTTGTGCGCGAGGCCCTGATCGAGCGCGAAACCCTGCTGCGCGCGATGCCGCATATCTCTTGGCCGATGCGTTTTGTTCTGCCCTATTACAAGGACATGCGGTTCGAGGGCGACACGCCGACCTCGAAACTGCTCAGCTTCGTCATGCCCTGGATGAAAGGACGACGTCCGGCCTGGCTGATCCGTCTGGGGTTGTTCATGTATGACAATCTGGGCGGGCGAAAGATCCTGAAAGGCACCACCTCTTTGACCTTGCGCGGCACGCCAGAGGGCGCACCTTTGCAGGATCGCTTTGAAAAGGCGTATGAATATTCCGACTGCTGGATAGAGGACAGCCGTCTGGTGGTTTTGAATGCGCGCGACGCACAGGCGCGCGGGGCCACAATCAATGTCCGCACCAAGGTCGTCTCTGCCGAGCAGATCGACGGTCTGTGGCAGATCATCCTTGAGGCGCAAGACAGTGGTGAACGGCGCAGTGTCAGCGCGCGGATGCTGGTCAACGCAGGTGGTCCATGGGTCGAGAACGTGATCCGCAACACGGTGCGCATCAATTCGACAGAGGGCGTGCGTCTGGTGCGTGGCAGCCATATCGTGACCCGCAAGCTCTATGATCACGACAAATGCTATTTCTTTCAGGGCGAAGACGGAAGGATCATTTTCACGATCCCCTACGAGACCGATTTCACCCTGATCGGCACCACGGACGCAGAGCACACGGACGTGCGCGAAAAACCGGTCTGCACGCCGCAGGAACAAGACTATCTGCTGGCCTTCGCCTCGAAATACTTCAAGGTGCCGGTGACAAGGGACGATGTGGTCTGGACCTATTCCGGGGTGCGCCCGCTTTATGACGACGGGGCGACCTCTGCCACGGCGGCGACACGGGACTATGTGATC
>CALGTJ010000333.1 GCA_937901435.1 uncultured Rhodobacter sp.
CCACCAGCGGCACGATCAGCACCTGCGGCACAACCACCTGCGCCGTGGCAGGCACCTGCGCGCCAAATGGTCCCACGATCATCTGGCAGCCGGGCGTCCAGCGGTGAAACGCCAGCGCCTGCCCCTTGCCCTGAATGACAGGCACACCAACGGGCGCGGTCCAGTCCGCCATCACGGGCAGCGGGTCGATTTCGGTGCGGATCGGCATGAAACCCGACAGCACCCACCCGGCAAACGGGGCAAGTGCGGCGCGCAGATGGGCCTGAGCATGGATGTCCAGCCCGGTGTCATGGGCCAGTTTGCGCCGGGCAAAAGCGGCGGTGCGGGCCTGCGATTTGTCGATGGGCATGATTTGGATCCTGTTTGGATGGGGCTGGATCTAAAGGGCTTTGATCGAATTGCAAGGCAATCCGATCAACTGGGGGCGCTGCCCCCAGACCCCCGAGGTATTTCTGGCCAGATGAAGGGAAACCATTGCAGGTAAGGGGACTTACAACAAGACAATCGCCGCAAGACCGAGGAAGGCGAAGAAGCCGACCACATCGGTGACGGTGGTGACAAAGGCGCCAGAGGCGAGTGCCGGGTCAATTTTCAGGCGGTCCAGCACGACCGGAATGACGGTGCCCGCAAGGCCTGCGACGACCAGATTGATCACCATGGCGGCGGCGATGATGACGCCCAGCGCCACAGAACCGAACCAGATCAGACCGATCACGCCCATGACCACGGCAAAGATCAGCCCGTTCACCAGCCCCACCAGCGCCTCGCGTCGGATCACGCGCCAGACGTTCGAGCCGGTGAGGTCTTTGGTCGCGATAGAGCGCACCGCAACCGTCAGAGACTGAGTACCCGCGTTGCCCCCCATTGAGGCCACGATGGGCATCAGCACCGCAAGCGCGACAATGGTCGAGATCGCATCCTCGAACAGCGAGATGACCATAGAGGCGAGGATGGCGGTGACCAGATTGACGGCCAGCCAGGGAAAGCGGCGTTTGGTGGTGGCGATGACTTTATCCGCAAGGCTGGAATCATCGCTGACGCCTGCGAGGCGCAGAATGTCTTCTTCGTGCTCTTCGTCCAGCACGATCATTGCGTCATCGATGGTGATCACGCCGACCAGCCGCCCGGTTTCATCCACCACTGGCGCGGAAATCAGGTGGTATTGGTTAAAGGCATAGGCCACGTCGCCCTCGTCCTCTGTGGCCTCGATGGTGCGAAAGCTGTCCTCGATGATGGATTTCAGGGCCACGTCGCGCTTGTTGCCCAGGATCTTGCCCAGCGTCACGTAGCCGACCGGGTGATAGGCCGGATCGACCAGCACCAGATGGTAGAAATCGGTGGGCAGATCCTCTCGGGCGCGCAGAAAGTCGACTGCCTGCCCGACGGTCCAGTGTTGAGGCGCGGCGACGATTTCGCGCTGCATCAAACGCCCGGCAGAGAATTCGGGATAGGCCAGTGCCGCCTCGACCGCGACCCTGTCAGAGGCCTCGAGTTCGCCAAGGATCACCTGCTGTTGCGCGGCGTTGAGGTCTTCGATGATGTCGACCACATCGTCGCTGTCCAACTCGCGCATAGCGTCGCCAAGCACCTGTTTGGACAGGGCGGCAATCACCTCTTCGCGGATGCTTTTGTCGATTTCCGACAGGATCTCGCCGTCCATCCCCTCGCCGAACAATTTCAGGATCAGGACCCGTTCATCCCGGTCAACCTGTTCCAGAAGGTCGGCGATATCGGCCGCGTGCAGCGGCTCCATCAGGGCGGTCAGGCGCGCGGAGTCCCCGGCCTCGGCCGCCTCGATAATCGCCCTTACAGTGGCATGGTCAAGCTCGTAGCGGTGCTCTTCAGTCTGGCTCTCGTCTGACATATCTACCTCCACTGCGCATCTTGCGGGTCTTTAGCGTCTTTTGCACCCAAACACCATGTCAGTGCAATTTACCTGATCGCCGCAAACCCCTAGGCTGGCGACAGAAACCGGAGTGATGACATTGAGAAAAACCTTGATCTTGGGGCAGACGCTGGGGTTCACAGGCGATCCGTTTCACGTGCCAATTCAGGACGCCGCGCATCATCAGGCCCATGGCGGGGTCTTGGTGCAGGATGGGGTGATTGCGGCGATCGGACAGGCGTCGGACCTGCGCGCGGCCCATCCCGACGCCGGGGTGCAGGATATGGGGCGCGCGCTGATCACCGCCGGGTTCGTGGATGCCCATGTGCATTACCCGCAGACCGCGATCATCGCCTCTTGGGGTAAGCGGTTGATCGACTGGCTTAACAGCTATACCTTCCCCGAAGAGATCCGATTTGCCGATCCGGGGTATGCGGGCGCGGTGGCGTCACGGTATTTCGATCTGACGCTGGCCCATGGCACGACGACCGTTTGTAGCTACGGCACGATCCACCCGGCCAGTGTGGAGGCGATATTCACCCAAGCCCAGCGGCGCGGATTGCGGGTGGTTGCGGGCAAGACCTGTATGGACCGCAATGCGCCAGAGGCGCTGCGGGACACGGCGCAATCGGCCTATGACGACAGCAAGGCCCTGTTGCAACGCTGGCATGGGCAGGATCGGCTGGGCTATGTGATCACGCCGCGCTTTTCCCCAACCTCGACGCCAGAGCAGCTAGAGGCTCTCGGCGCGCTTTGGGCGGAATATCCCGACTGCCTGATGCAGACCCATCTGTCAGAGCAGACCGATGAAATCGCTTGGGTGCGCGACTTGTTCCCGCAGGCGCGCGATTATCTGGACACGTATGAGCGCGCTGGACTGTTGGGGGCGAATGGCGTCTACGGCCATGCGATCCACCTGACTGACCGCGAAAAAGCCCGGTTGAGAGAGGTCGATGCGGCACTGATCCATTGCCCCACGTCCAACACGTTCATCGGGTCCGGGTTGTTCGACATGACCGGGCTGACGGCGGCGGGGCAGCGCGTCGGACTGGCGACAGATACCGGGGGCGGGTCGTCCTTTTCCATGTTGCGCACCATGGCAGCGGCGTATGAGGTGGGGCAGTTGAACGGCACGGCGTTACATCCCGCGCAACTCTATTGGCTTGCGACCGCTGGCTCGGCCCGTGCGCTGCGGCTGGACCACAAGATCGGCAATCTGGCCGTGGGGGCAGAAGCAGATCTGATCGCGCTGGATCTTGCCTCGACCCCCGCCATTGCACAACGCAGCGCGCAGGCGGATGATCTGTGGCAGGCGCTGTTTCCGACGATCATGATGGGGGATGACCGGGCGATCAGCCGGGTCTGGATCGGGGGAGAGCGCCTGCCCGCGTGAAACCTGCCAACCTGACACCTGAAACCTGAAACCTGTGCTATCGCTGACAGGACTGCGCCAGAACAAGGCTCCAGACGCCGTTATACTCTGCGACGCCGAACTGGTTGAACCGTTTGTCCTTTAGTTGGGCATATCCCACGTCGTTATTGACCCAATCGTTGAACACCTGTTTCAGGCTGCGCGTGGTGGCACCTGCCGTATTCGCATTGTTCTGCCAGTAGAATTGCACCGCCACACAGGAGAGGTGGTCCTAGTTCTTCGACCACTTTGCGGCCCTGTTAAGGTGGATCAG
>CALGTJ010000334.1 GCA_937901435.1 uncultured Rhodobacter sp.
GGCGTGACCGACGATATAGGTCATCTGCTCGGCGCTCAGACGCGGGTTCAGCGTGTGACAGATCGCGCCGATCCCCGGCACACCGTAGTAGAGTTCAAAGTGGCGATACCCGTTCCACGCCAGCGTCGCGACCCGATCCCCCTGCCCCACGCCCAACGCCAGCAGCGCCTTGGCCAGCTTGCGGGCACGCACCGCCGTTTCGGGCCAGGTCTGTCGATGCACCCCGCCCTCGACCGTCACCGAGGTCACCCCCTGTTGGCGATGGGCATCCGCCGCATATGTCAGGATATCCGCCACCAGCAGCGGGCGGTGCATCATCAGTCCGTCCATTGACATCTCCTCCTCAAATGTCTGTCGCCTCTTGAGAACGGGTTTGCCCACCCCCGCGCGCATTACAAGTGCGCGTTTCACCTCGCCGGATTATACCCATGAGTAAACTCAAGCCTGCGGCCCGTGAGAGTCGATACCAAGGCAGGGATGGCGACACCACCAGAAAGAGAGGTTTGGCGCAGGGGCGGCAGACAGTTTGACGGGCCTTGCGGTTGGCCTTCTGCGCTGCACGGTGTTGACGATCTGCCCGGCCACAAGAGCCGTCGGGGCGTGCGACGACTGGCCGGGTTTGGGGTGTTTTTTAGGTGCTTTTGGGCTGGGCTTTTAGGTGGCGCAGAGAGGTTCTTTCCGTCAAGACTGGCGGGCATATAAGACCACGACCGCCCGAACCCACTGGAAAGACACCTGATGCAGGACATCGACTTTTATTACGATTTCGGCAGCCCGAACGCCTATATCGTCGATCATCTCTTGCCCGCCATCGCCGCCCGGCACAACGCGACGATCCGCTATCATCCAGTTCTATTGGGCGGCATTTTCAAGGCCAGCGGCAACCAAAGCCCCGCGCTGGCGGGTGTCAAAGGCAAGATGGCCTATCTGCGCCGCGAAATGGACCGATTTGTCACGCGTCACGCGGTGCCGTTTGCCTTTAATCCACATTTCCCGATCAATTCCGTCGCCCTGATGCGCGGAGCGATCTTTGCGCGCAACCAGCCGTGGGAGGCCCGTTACCGCGCCGCGATTTACCACCATTGCTGGGTCGAGGGCACGGATATGAACGACCCTCAGACCCTTATGACAGTTCTCACCTCCGCAGGTCTGCCCGCCGACGACATCGCCACAGCCATCCAAAAACCAGAGATCAAAGCCGTGCTTTTTGCCGCCACCGAGGCGGCAGTCGCTCGCGATGTCTTTGGCGTTCCGACGATGTTTGTCGGCCCAGAGATGTTTTTTGGCAAAGACAGCCTAACGGATCTGGAAACCTATCTGCAAAACGGCGGCTGAAATGTAGCGAAATCTTGTTTTTCATCTTGGTCAAAATACTCAAAAGGGCCAGCCCTTCGCCCATTCGCCCAAGGGCAACAAACGACAGGCTGGCCCCGCACATCGGATTTTCGACGAAAATTCGCGCGCCGATCAGGCGTCGGCGCCAACCCTCACCAATTGCTTGCCAAAGTTGCCGCCCTCAAGCAGCTTCAGAAACGCGGCGGGCGCATTTTCCAGCCCCTCCGCCACCGTCTCGCGGTAATGGATCTCGCCGCTTTTCACCAAAGGTCCAACCTCTGCCAGAAAATCTGGCAATCGGTCCATGTGGTCAAAGATAATGAACCCGCGCACCCGCAGGCGCTGAGTCAGGATCGTGCGCCATGCCACGGGCAGGCGTATCGCCTCTTCGATGCCCTTGCCGTTGTACCACGCGATCATCCCGCACACCGCGATCCGGCCAAAGACATTCATCAGCGGGATGACCGCCTCCAACGTCTTGCCGCCCACGTTTTCGTAATAACAATCCACCCCATCGGGCGCCGCTGCTGCCAGCGCGCCCGCCAGATCCGCATCATGGTGGTCAAGGCAGATATCATAACCAAGGTGGTCGACAGCAAAGGCACATTTCTCTGCGCCCCCCGCGACACCGATCACGCGCATCCCCTTGCGCTTTGCCAGTTGGCCCACCAGTGACCCGACGGCCCCTGTTGCCGCTGAAACCACAATCGTCTCGCCCGATTTAGCCTCAAGGACATCGTTCAGACCGACAAAGGCGGTGTGACCGGGCATCCCCAGAACGCCGACCGCGGTGGAAACCGGGGCCAGATCCGGGTCGATCTTGCGCAGGCCGGTGCCGTCACTGATCGCGTGGCTGGTCCAGCCAAGCCCGCCCATGACAATATCGCCAGCGGCGTAGTCAGGATGGTGCGAGGCCATGACCTCGGCCACGCAAGCGCCCTCCATCGTCGCACCGATCTGGACCGGGGGCGTGTAGGATTTGCCCTCGTTCATCCGCCCGCGCATGTAGGGGTCCAGCGACATCCAGATCGTGCGCAACAGCATTTGTCCCGCGCCCGGCTCTGGCAGATCGCCATTTTCCAGCGTGAAATTCTCAAGGCTGGGAACGCCTTTGGGGCGGCTGGCAAGGGTGATGCGTTGAAACTGTGTCATGGGGTCTGCTCCTGCGGATGGATGTGTGACAGTCACCTAAGCGTAAACCACCCCGGCACCAAGGGGCTGCCTGGCTTTATCTTGGCTGCGCCGTATCTTGGCTGCTCCCTATTCTGGGTACGCCGTATCCTGGGTGCTCCCTATCATGGGTGCGCCGAGCAGTCCGCCGGACCGACGCCTCAAAAACAAACTTGCGATCCCCCGACCCGCCCACCACAATGTCACAACGCCGACAGGCCATGGGGATATCCTTCGCCCCGGAGATTGCGTCTTTGACCCGTGCGTGCGCGTCTTTGAGAGGACAAGAGCTTGGATCCAGAAGAATTTTCGACGCAGACGGCGGGTCTGGTTTTGCTCTGGCCCTATATCCCTACTCTGTTCACGCGTACGGCGCTTATGCAGGACAACCAATTCACCGACGCCGCCGCGCAGGGCAAAGCGGTGCGGACCCTTCATTTTCTTGTCGGCGGAGAGTTGGACGGGCCCGACGGCACGCTTGCGCTTGAAAAGCTTCTGTGCGGGTGGCCTTTGGCGCAGATAGTTGGCCGCTTTCCCCTCAGCAAAAAAGACCTGATGCTGATCGAAGGCCTGTTTGAGGCCATGCTGAACGCTTGGCCGCCGCTTAGAGGTACGAGCGCGCAGGGGCTGCAAGAGAGTTTTCTGCAACGGGGCGGGGCGATTGCCGTCTCTGACACCCATGCGCAGATGACGGTAGAGACAGCGCCGTTGGATCTGCTGTTGGACCAATTGGTCTGGCCGATCGCGACCATTGATTTCCCTTGGATGCCCCTGCCTCTGGTTGTGACATGGCGGTAAGGGCGACATGATCCAGAGCACACTTGTCCTGCACGACATCGCAACGGGCTGCGAAGAGATCGCCTATGAAACGGGGGACCTGATCGAGGCCCCCAACTGGTCGCCCTGCGGTGGTTTTCTTGTGGTGAATGGCGGCGGGTTGATCTGGCGGCTGGATCTGCGCGGTGCGCGTCAGTTGCAACAGATCGACACATTTGCGATCACCCATTGCAACAATGACCACGGCCTTTCGCCGGATGGCACGACCCTCGCGATCTGCGACAGCCCCGCGCGTGGCACCGCGTGTATCTATACCCTGCCGATCACGGGGGGTGTGCCACGGCCGGTGACGCCGCTGCGCCCATCCTATTTTCACGGCTGGTCGCCCGACGGCGCGCGGCTGACCTACACGGCGCGGCGGAATGGAGAGTTTCACATCTGCACCTGCCGGGCAGATGGCACGGATGAGCTGCAACTGACACAGGGGCCGGGTCACCGCGACGGGCCGGATTACACGCCGGACGGGCGATGGATCTGGTTCAACTCCGATCACCACGGGGAAACGCCGGATCTTTGGCGGATGCGCGTGGATGGGTCGGACCTGCAGCGCATGACGCAAGACACCCGCGTCAACTGGTTCCCGCACCCCCCGCCAGACGGGGCGCATGTTGTCTATCTCGCCTACCCCCCGCATGTGCAGGGCCACCCGCGCGGCGAAGATGTGGAATTGCGGGCGCTGCCCGCGTCAGGCGGAGCGGCGCGCACCCTCACCGCCTTTCACGGCGGGCAAGGGTCGATCAATGTACCGAACTGGTCACCCGATGGGACCCGCTTTGCCTATATGCGCTATGCGAAACAGGGCTGAGACAAGACAAGCATAAGCCGCGCGGCTATTGCAAAATCGCCGCGCGCTCATAGCTTTCGGTTTGCACGGTGCCATCGTCATAGCTCAACTCGATCCGCAGATTTTTCAGCGATTTCAGAGGGAAAGCCACATAGGGCAACCGCCCCTCGGGGATCTGGGAAAAGGTCGTATCGCCCTCGCAGGGCGGTGTGGCCCAGACCTTTGGCTTGCCGTTGTTCACCACATATCGGATCTGGGTCAGCCCGCAGCGATAGACCTCTAGCAGCGTGAAATACAGCAGATCTTCGCCATTATATTCGCGCACAGAGACCCAGTTTGGCACAATCATCTGCAAGATCGGCTTGACCTCTGCGGCGCTGTTGAACTGCGCTGTCGCCGGGATCGGCGTCAAAGCCAGACAGGCTGTGGTCAAAAGGGTCACAAAACATCGCATTTCGTCTCTCCAATCCGATTTGCAGAACCTAGCACTTTTGGCACGCCACGTTTCCCCCTATAACACGCGCATAGAAAAAAGGGCGGGCAGGTCCATTATGGCAAAAAAAGCGAAAACACAGCAACCGTTCAATGTGATGATCGTGGGGCAAGCCGGGCGGCTGCAATATGAGGCGGTGCTGTTTGCGGCCTCGCTGCGCCACAGCGACCCCGATTTCAAAGGTCGCCTGATCGTCGCCGAACCCCAGCCCGGCCCCAAGTGGAAAGACGATCCCCGGATGAAAAACGCCGAGGTGCTGGAGCTTTTGGCAGGCTTTGGCGCAGAGGTTATTCCCTTTGAAAACGAGCATTTCGGCCAATCCTATCCGCCCGGCAACAAGATCGAGGGCCTCAAGGCCCTGCCCGAAGGAGAGCCGTTCGTCTTTTTTGACACCGACACTCTGATCACCGGCCCGCTCAGTGCGGTGCCCTTTGATTTCGACCGCCCCTGCGCGTCGCTTCGGCGTGAAGATACATGGCCCGAGCCTGAACTATACGGTCCCGGCTATCACGATATCTGGGCAGCGCTTTACGCGAAGTTCGGGCTGGATATCGGGCCGACCATCGATACCAGCCAGCCAGAGGAATACTGGAAACGCTTTATGTATACCGAGCTCACCCCAACACCCGAAATTTGTCGTGATTGACGACCCTGAAA